>CAYPRM010000034.1:0-13972 GCA_964413365.1 uncultured Lachnospiraceae bacterium
GACTTATAAAAAATATTAATAGCAAATTACGCACTTAGTTGCGGAATCAAGGATTCATATAAAAAAACTTGCAAACTTTATGAACCAGATATAAAAATGGCACCTTTCTTTAAGCCCTATTATCATATGGCGAGAGAAGAATTTTACGAGATTAAATGGAAAGAAGGAATATTGCCAGAACACAAATGGCATACTCCATCAGGTAAATTTCTAAGAGAGCATGCTGCATATGCATTTTTAGATGAAAATCTATGGAGTTTATTTCAAGACTTCCATTATAGGTGTCAGACAAGAAATAACATCATAAATCATTATTTAAGACCTGATCAAGAATCCATATGAAATACAATGATATAGTTACTCTTCGCTCAATGCGTCCTGCTTATAACATCCAAGAAGAAGTTAAGGACGAATGGAAAACTTTTATAGCCAATGACCAATTTAACGGCGTCCTTGAGCATATGATTAAAGCAGTTGCCAATAACGATGCTGATAATCATAAATCAATGTGGATTGCAGGTACTTATGGTACTGGCAAGAGTCATGCAGGAGCTGTTTTAAAGCATCTGTTTTGCGATCCGTTAGATGACATACGTGAATATGTTGACGAAGAATATAAGGATGAGAAGTATGCGAAGCTAAAGAATTCACTATACAAAGTTAGACAGAAGAAACGTCTGTTCCCTGTTGAGCTGTATGGGCAGCAAGCTATAGCTCATACGGAGGACTTGTCATTGCAACTTCAAAAGGAAATTAGTAATGCACTAAATGAGGCTGGCATTAATATAGCTGTACAAACAGACTTTGATGCACTCGTTGAGCATATTGATGAGCAACCGACGATATGGCAATCGCTCATAGACAATAACAGTATTCTTAGCAGTGTTGCGCCAGATTTGAGCAAACTTAAGCAGCTCTTATCATCATGCGACACTGAAGTTCTTGACCGTGTCCGTAATGCTCAGCGTGTTGCTGGCATTGATATCCGGTTAAAGGGCAATAAGATCAAGCAATGGATCATTGAAGTCCAAAACAAGCTGCGTGAACTTGGTGAATATGATGGACTTTTAATAATTTGGGATGAATTCACTGAGATCGCTACATCCAGCCTTGGTTTACCTCTGCTTAATCAGATACAAGAGATTGTTGAGACTTTGTCAAGTCCAGAAAACGATTCTTACTTTCTGCTTATATCCCATCCATCTGCACTTGGAGTGTTGGATGAAGGCAAGCGTGAGACTACTAAAGGTAGATATCACTACATGACTTACAACATGGAACCAGTATCTGCCTTTAAGATTATGTCTAAAAAGTTCAAGGTCGTGAACCAAGAACTTTATAATGAAAGAAGAGACAGGTTCTTCTCACTTCACGGTGAGTTATTGGACATCTTCTCCTCCACATCGGCAGATACGCAAGAAACCATACAGAATATAAAGAATCTATTCCCATTGCATCCGTCTACTGCCAATCTTGCGACATATTATGCTCGTGAAGCTGGAAGTAGCAGCCGTAGTGTGTTCGAATTCTTGGCAAGTGATGCTGTAAGAAATTTCCTTGACGATGAAAGCAATTATGAACACGAGAGAACCATAACTTGTGATTTGCTTTGGGACTATGTCCAACCTTATTTTGAAAGCGACTCAGCACGTTTTGGAGCAGTAACAGAGCGCTACAATAGTCACCACTTGGCTGTTGAAGCACAAGGAGAAGACTATCTGCGTGTATTTAAGGGTATTCTTCTTTTGAATGCCCTTAACAACATCGCTAATAGTGATACTGTAACACCAAGTCAACAAAATATAGAGAATCTTTTTGTTGGCACAGAAGTATCATTTGAGTTACAAGATATTCTCGATTTCCTAAATGATAAGAGTATCATTCAGCGTCAACCAAATGGAAACTTTAGTATTCTATTTACAGCTCTGCCAGGAGAAGAGATTCTTGCAATCAAAGAAGAACTTTCTTCAAGTAATTACTTATATACAGATCAAGTAATTAAATTTGGTGACACTGCACGTCAGGCTTTTGACAAAAACCTTAAGCAAGTTGTGCGTCCATTGAACTACCAATTCTTCTCTAAGCAAGCGAACGAGTATACACTACTCAACAAGATAGAGAATACTAAGGATAATGCCAAAAGCTATGAGACATTTTTAGCAATTCTTGTAGGTAAAGACAAGGACGAGATTTTTACTCTTAAGGATATTGCCGAAAAGAACTGTTCAGACAAGGAACGCTTTGCCAACACAGCCTTCGTTGTTATGGAAGAACCGCTTGGTGAAAAAGAGTATGAGCGATTCATCGAATATCAGGCTAATGCTGAATGCGCACAACGACATGGACTTGCCAATCAGCAAAGAACTTATGCAAAGAATGCGTCAGAAATGATTTCTGCCTGGTGTACAAGAATGCGTGTACATAATGTTACTTTCTATTTTCATGGAGAAAACATGTCTATTGTAGGAAGCCGAATGGCATCTACTATAAACAACACTATTGCCCCTGCCATATTCTATGCTGGACCAGAGTCATTAGGTAGTATTCGTGAAAAAAGTTCTGTCACTTACTGGAAGAAAGCATCTGTTAAAGCCACAGTAGATGCTATACTATCTTTTAGTAACAAACAAGATATTCTTGCGTCCCCAGCTTGTAGTGGACAAGCGCGCCATGTTGAATACCTTCTTCAAGACAGTGTTAATGATGATTTGAGCTGGAAAAGTGATGTAAATCCTAATCATCCGTTAAAACGTGTCTGCGATTATATTGACGAATGGCTATCAGGAAAGCATACAAGCAAGAATCAGTCATTCAATCTTGGTGACAAATTGAAAGGATTGGCGGAACCTCCTTTTGGTCTTTTCCAAAGCTATGCACCAATGGCTATGGTTGCATTTGCTATGCGTAAATATGTCAACCAAATATATGACACCAATGGCAAGCCACGCTCTGCGCAACACCTTATTGGAGATGTGGTTGAGATGTTCAATGCTTGGGAGAAGGGAAAAAGCAGTAATAAGCTAAACTTCATGTTTGAGAGCAAAGAAGCTGGTAAACTCAGTAAGAACTTGATTTCAATGTTCTCTTTGAAGAAATTGAAGGGTTACTCTGATATAAGTTCCCTGAAAGATGCTCGTTGGGCTATCACTCATGAATATGCTAAAGAGAAAGGCTATCCAATCTGGTCGTTGAAGTATTGTTCAAGCGAATATAACACAGATGACATGCGGACACTGATTGACAATGTTATAAAGGTCGTCAGTGACCCTGAGAGCATGAAAAATCCTGCTCTTCTCACAGACACAATCAATGGATATGACAAATTGAAGTTCGAATGGGGTAACCTTATGGTGGAAAACAATGGTGGAAACTATAAGGAAGGTTTCGATAACTTCATGAAAAGCATAGACATTGTAAATATCAAAGATGAGGAACTTGAAGAAGCTTTTACATATCTAAAGCAACATCTTGAAGGTGAGGTTGGTCTTTGGAAAGAGGATGAAGTAAGGGATTCCTTAAAGGACTGGCGAATGGACAAACAATACCGCGAGTCTGTAAAAAACCGTGGGAACCAGGCTCCAACTCCATCCACTCCAGCATCAGGAGGAAGTTCACCACAATCAGGCTCAAGCGCGGGGGAACAGCCTACAGACCATGTATTAAAGACCCGTGAAGACCTTTCTAATTGGGTTAAGATGACTCCTTCCGACGAAGCAAAAGATATTCTTGGCGAGATAATAAGTAAGGAAAATGGTTATGTGCTTGATATAATAATGAAGTATGTACAAGGAACGGACTAATTTTGACGATTTAAAGTCTCTTGTCCGGGAGGATAAACTCTCGATAGGGATGGATGCGACAACCCGTAATCGCTATCCTATTAGATTCGTATTGTTTGATGATTTCAAGCAGTGCAATGCTTTTGTAGATTTCCTTCAATCAGAGATGGGAGCTGTTGTACATAGCGTGGATAAATGGATGGATCCCAATTATCCAGAGCTAATGTTGACCTATGTTCAATTGGCCGAACATATTAAAAACTACATAAAGCATTCAAATGGCATAGATAGCGTCATCGCTCCTTTCTCAGAATTGGCACGTTTCTATGATAATGAGCAAAACAAAACATTTGAAGCATTACTGAAAACTATAAAGGCAATAGAGGCATCTCCTATCGCATTAGAAAAGCACCAGCGTGTTTATATGCCAATAGTAGGTCTTGAAGGCAAGATGGAACCTTTCACGAAAGATTCCCAAAGTATTATATGGCGTTTAAAAACACCTGAACATCATTCAACATATCGTCTTATTCTCACAGATAACACCTCATATGGTGTTACAGGTCTCGATAGTCATTATACTACTGTACACAATATACTTGAATGGCTTTCAATATGGAAGGATTCGACCAAGCAGTCCAATTCAAATATAATCTGCACATCGCATAGCATTTTTGCTAATGCTAAATATGCGAAACCTGACAATGCCTTTGAATTTGAAATATGCGAAAATGCTTATGATTTCTTAGCCAAGGGATTAAAACTAAAATTAGGAGACATTGCATTCGATCCGGATGAAGAATCCTATTGGGAGGAGTTTGCTCAGCATATAGACGTATCTCAAGATTTTGATTTTGGTAAATTTATCAACGAATATTACAATATAAGTTCTTTAGACAATTATGAGACTTTTATAAAATTGTGGCTTGACAACAATGGCAAATTTGACAGGTGGTTGTTGGCTAGGTATTATCAATCACACTCTGAAGCAGGAGATTATATTGGAAAGATATTAACAGAGACAAAGTCATTTATTGGCAATAACTTTGTTGAGAATATGGCTATGAACTTTACATCTTCTCCTGATGAAATTAGAATAAGGCGCTACTGCCTAACAGAAGCAGCTCGCAAACATATCGTTATGCGTAATGAAGTGCAGTCCATTGTTGTGAAGCGTTTAGAAGCAATTGCTGATAAATATAATGCAACAAGCGCACTTAAATATTTTACTGGAATTTCAGACAGGGAAAAGGAACTTGCGGTTTCTTGGCTTGGCAGAGGCTTGGTAGATGCAGATAAATTAAAGAACATCTTCCCAGATCTTTATTATTATCTCTATGAACCTATAGGAGTATCGTATAACATTCCTTCATGGGTCTCTCCTTATTTTGATGCTTACAAAAAAGCAAAAATCAAGAATAAATACACCGACGAGATAAACGAGCAAATTAATAAATTAAATTCCTCTGAAGTAACGTTTGATTCTTGGTATCAGGATTTTTGTACGACAAGGACCTTGATGATGAAACGAGAAGATATTGATGTCTACTTCTGGATAGATGGACTCGGTGTAGATTGGATTCCACTGGTCAAAAAAATCATCAATGAAAGGAACCAAAATGGCATTTACCTTAATGATGTTAAAATAGCTAGAGCAATACTTCCTACTATTACCAGCGTAAATAAGCCAGACTTGCAGAAACTTCTTCCTGAAGGAGATGTACTGGAGAAAAGTGGTGACCTTGATACATTAGCTCACCAATCTACAAATGTCTGGCCCAAAACAATCGTAAAAGAAGTAGAAAAAGTCAGAGAAATTATTGAGACGATACTTGATAAATATAATGGCAAGAGAATAGCCATTGTCTCTGACCATGGACTTACATATCTTTCTCAATTATGCAAAGGATTGGGACTAACAGGCGTAGAATCTGACCATCATGGCAGAATCGCTATCAAGAAAGATGGTAAATGGACAAAAGATAACAACTACATGATTCTCGAAGATGGAATCACGGCTTGTGCTTTAAACCATAAATCTCTTTGTGAAAAGGTTCCAAGTGGTCAAGGCATACATGGAGGTTGTACTCCAGAAGAAGTTCTTGTCCCTATATTTATTATCTCTAATAAAGATACATCAATAGAATGGGATGCTGAGCTACTTACAACTGAAATATCGGGTGCAAATCCTATACTACAATATGAGATAAAGAATATCCCATCAGTTGATATACCATATATCATTTATGATGGCAAAAAATACAACTTGCACCATCTTAACGGCAATAAGTATGAGAGTGATCCTCTCATTGTAAATCCTGATGTAACAGAAGTTTCATTGCATATAGGCTCTATGTCTGTTGGAAGCGAAATACATATAACCTCTGGTGCAACAGAGAACGACCTGTTCGACTTTTAAAGGTTAGAAAAATGAAAGAAGAATTAAGTAACAAGATAAGAGAGTATTTCTCTGCAATGTCGATTTATAAAGACCCAGCAAAGACTAATAGTATCTTTGCCGGACGGAATCTGCCATCATTTGTAAAGGACTACTTGTTGAAAAGATACCTTGACATTAAGACAGGTGAGATAGACACTCAGGGACTTACTCAATTCCTTGACAAGGTGATACCTGCCAAGTCCGGTTCTGTAAAAGATAGAATTATTTCTGGTGACGAAGTCGTTCTTCTTTGTCGTTTTACCATATATATTGATCTGGTAAAAGGACAAAAACAATTCGCTATTCCAGATTATGAAATCAAGCTACGAGAAGGAATCATCCCCGAATATACCTATCGCAAGCATCAAGGTGAGCTTGTTGACGGTGAAAAATGGGGCATTGTTAAGCTATGTCTTCTACCTGATGACAATGGTACCAAGAACCATGTTCAGATGGTAGATTATAAACCATTTAAGCCATATAGCTCCGTTGATGTTAATTACCTTGCAGAAGCACGAAAGCATTTTAGTACAACAGAATGGATTGATCTCCTTATCTCTGCTATGGAATATGATCCTGATGGATTTCAAAATCTGACTCAAAAGATAGAATTCATCACAAGACTACTCATATTTATAGAGCCAAGACTGAATGTGATAGAACTTGCACCTAAAGGAACAGGTAAATCTTACGTGTACGGAAATCTTAGCAAATATGGATGGCTCGTGAGCGGAGGCAAAGTAACCCGTGCAAAGCTGTTCTATGACAAGGCTAAGCAGCAAAATGGCATTATCAAAAACCATGACTTTACGGTCTTTGATGAAATTCAGACAATAGTCTTTCAAGAACCTGCTGAAATACAAGCCGCACTCAAATCATACCTTGAAAGTGGCAAGACAACTATAGACAACAATGAATTCAGTTCAGAATGTGGACTAATGCTAATGGGAAACATCCCACTTACAGCAGCAAGAGTGCCTGCTTCCCCAATGTACTTCGATTCCTTACCACAGAATTTTAGAGAGTCTGCATTATTAGACCGTTTCCATTGCTTCATAGAAGGATGGTTGCTTCCTCGTATTGACAATAGTATGATCTTCCATGGATGGACTATCAATGTAGAGTACTTCTCTGAGATACTTCATTCAATGCGTACCGTCAATACGTATAGTCTTTTGTTTGATCAGCTAGTAAAATTCGAGGAGAAGGCAGATGTACGTGATTCTAAAGCTGTGAAAAGGATAGCAACTGCATATATGAAGTTGTTGTTCCCTAATTGGACTAATGTTGAAGATGTCAACAAAGAAGACTTTAAAATGTACTGCCTTGATCCAGCCATACATCGTCGTGGTATTATAAAGGAACAATGCCACAACATTGACCCTGAGTTCAAGACAAGAATGCCTGAGGTATACGTAAGATAGAAGGAGGCTTTTATGAGTAAAAATGATATTATCTTTCAAAAGATCATAAATAATGAAAGACTTGACAATGCTTTTGACATAACGCCTTCCAAATATCAGTCTATTGATATGGGTAAAAGGGCATTACAACCAGAAGTAAAAGCTATTGCCGAAATCATTCATGACTTGAGTATTCAGATAGAACAAATAAAAGCAGACATGAGGATTCGCAATCAGTCTGGTACTGTCGTTATAGACCAATCCACTCTTCAATCTTCATATCGCAAGGTCGTGTCAACACTTAGCAAATAGTTTAGCCATGATTTTAACAAAACTAATTATTCTCAATTTCCGAAGTTACTATGGTAGGAAAGTTTTTGAATTCAGTAATCGTCTGAATTTAATACTTGGTGCAAATGGCGATGGCAAGACAACTTTCTTCGAGGCTCTTAATTGGGTCTTGACACCTGACTATGCTCCTAAAACAGAAGAAAACAGAATAGCTGACGAAAAGACATTAGTCTCTGCAAAAATGTTTGAAGAGCTAAGAAATGGAGAACAAGGGAAAGTCATGGTAGCATTGTTCTTAAAGAATAATGATAACCATGACAGACTTGTCCAACATTCTTTTGATGTTGTAAAACTAGAAGAAGGAGGAATGAGAATTCAAAATCGTTCTTTCAAAGCATATAGCATCATTGGAACTCGCCGTAAAGAGATGTTTTCGCTAAAGACTCTCTTTGAAGGAGAAAATGTTTTTCCAGTTGTCATAAAGAAATATCATCTTTTTAAGGGAGAGGACAAACTTAATATTTTCAATGACAAAACCACATTACAAACTTTAATAGACCTTTTTTCAGAGATAAAAGACATAGAGCCTTACAAGCAGTTTGCAAAGTACGGGTTGGAAACATCCAGCTCAAAATTAAATGACAACAAGTCTAAACAAGCAAAACAAAATTCTAAGTATCTATCATTACAAAATGACATACATACTCTCTCTAAACGATTAGAGAAAGCTGAATTCGAGCTTTCTTCTGCTCGTAAATCCTTTAATGATGCCAAAAAGAATATAGAAGAGATTGATTCTGACTATGAACTAATTCAAAAGATTTCTGAGCTCGAGGAAAAAGTAAAATCTAAGAAAATAGAGATAGAAAATCTAACTGAAAAGTTAAAATTAGACTATAGTTTTAAGCTTCTTGACAATCAGTGGATCCTTATGGGATTTTCGCCCATTCTTAAAGAATTCATCAAGAAAATGGATTCTCTAGCACTAAGTAAGGGAAATATAGAGAAAGAGTATGAGCAAAAGCAACGTGACGAACAGATAAAGAGTAAGGTAAAAGAAGCCAAAGGTGAACTCAATAAAATTGCATGGAAGCAATCGGATATTAATAATCTTAATTATAGTATCCGGAAACATCGCTGTGTGTACTGTGGATGTGAGGCACCTGAAGGTTCTGTACGTCTAGACTTTCTTAAACAAAGGATTAATGATGTTATAGAGCTCCTAAGCCCTAAAGAAGACGAAAAGCCTGTAGAAATAAAGCATTATTTCAAATATCGTAATGTAGAAAACCTTAGAGAAATGGGAAAGAGTCTTGACTATGCAGGCAAAGACATATCTACCATTTCTGATGAAATAGAAAGTTTAATCACTGAGAACAACGAGATCGAGAAGAATATAAAATCAAAAAATGAAGAAATTGCCAATCTAGAGAAGCAAATTTCGGATTTATATGCTTCTTCATCAACAGGTGAAAATCTGAAGGAATATGTGAATAATATCAGTGTCATTAATAAATGGCACGAGCAGAAAGAAAATTCGGCGTTAGAGATTAACCAACTTCTTACTAAAACGATACCAGAATTAAAGGACGAAATTAAAATCAAGCGAGAAGGATTAGCTAAGGGTTTAAAAACTACAGGAACTAATTCTTTATATAGAGTTAATGAGTTCTTTCGTTATCTTGTTGATGCTTTAGATGAGACAGAGGATTCGACTTATGAAGATTTTCTAAAGAGGTTAGCTTCTGAAGCAAATAAATATCTCACTTTGCTGAATGTAGATGACTTTACAGGAATCATAAAGATATTTATGGACAATTTTGGTGAGCTAAAAATCGAATTACAGGATAAATCTGGACAGATTCTTACCAACCCTAATACATCTTTGCTTACGACTATGCATATCAGTATCTTGCTGGCAATTTCTGAGTTGACAAAGGAAAATCGGAACGCAGAATATCCACTCATATTTGATGCGCCAACATCGTCTTTCGACGAAGGTAAAGACAAGACATTCTATGAATGTTTAAATACCCAAGTCGACAAACAATGTATTGTAGTAACTAAGAGTTATCTTTATAAAGACAGTAATGGTGATTATGTTGTTGATAAAGATGGCCTGAGTAAATTGAACTGTAAGAAATATCGAATTAAGAAGGTTTCTGGTTTCGATAAGCTTGATATATCAACAATAGATACGGAAGTGGAGGAAATAGAATGAACAATATGGAAAGTCTATTTGATACATGGTTAGCACGCGAAGACTCATATTACGAGGAACAATTTAAGGAGCCAATCGTTGAAGAGTTGTGTCAGTACCATGGGGGAAGCACGGAAAATCGTAAAGCAAAAGGAAAGTTTTTCAATGCTGGATACGAAGTTTTCATATATGCATTCTTCCTCGGTCTGTACTATAATGAACGCAAGCCATTAAAAGGAAATGTATTGAAATTCCGAATGGCTATGTCTTCTTGGGGACGTAAAAAGAACGAGTCTGGAAGAACATCATATACGATATTACAGAAATACATTTTTATTGCCTTAGTTGCCAAGACAAAAATAGATTTCATAGTTCTTGACAAGGGCGATATAGATGTCAATGATGTATGTAAAAACTTGATGACAACGCTCAACGAATACGCCAACACTGGGTTCTATTTGATTCAATCAGAAATGAAGAGAAACCCTGATGCATTCTTTGAGAACGATGAATTATTGAATTTAATAAAGAAAATGTGTCCACAAAAATAAGAATTAATATTCATAATTAAGGAATGAAAGAAAATTCATTATACGATGCCAAATCTCTTCGTGAAATCACTGGTAAGACTGCTAATTGGAATGAAGTCGCCAAGGATTGTGTTGCATTTAGTAATGCACAAGGAGGTATTATAGAATTTGGTATTGAAGATGGTTGCAATGAACCTCCAGAGAATCAGACAATAGATGCAGAACTACCTGTGATATTGGAGAATACTATAGGTGGAAAAACATTTAATGTTTCAACTTATACAGAGATTGCTAATTATCCAAATGGTTCGCAAACTATTAAGTTGCATATTCTACGTGGATCATCAACAGCTTCAACATCATCTGGTAAATACTTCCTCCGCATAGGTGACAGTAGCAAGCCGTTAATTGGTGATGATATCAACAGACTAGCGGCAGAGAAAGGATATTTTCGTTGGGAAGATCAACCTACGAAATGGTCATGGAAAGAAGCAGATAAGAATAAACTAGATTGGCTTCTGAAAACATTAAACGATTCTGAAAGAGTTTCAGAATTCGTAAAACAGAAAGAAATTAAAGAGTTACTTAATTACTTCTTTTTGACAGAAGAAGAAACCGATAGGATGACTAATCTCGGTGTCCTGTTTATAGGAACCCAATCACAAAGAGGACGATTAATGAATTCTCCTGTTGTTCAATGTATTAAATATGATGAAGAAGGTGAGAAAGTTAAAAAATATCTTTGGGATGATTTTTCTATGAACCCCGTTGAAATCATTGCAGACGTTTGGAATAGAATACCAGATTGGAAAGAAAGCAATGAGATTAGTGATGGCCTGTTTAGAAGGGAAGTTCCAGCATATGATAAAGAGGTCGTAAGAGAGCTTGTTTGCAATGCAATCGTCCATCGCCCATACACAGTAAGAGGGGATATATTTATTAATATCTATCCGAACCGTGTTGAAGTTACTAATCCTGGAACATTACCATTAGGAGTGACTCCTGAAAATATACTACATAAAACAGTAAAACGCAATGAACATTTTGCTGCATTATGTTATGCACTAAAGGTTATGGAGAGAGAAGGGTCTGGCTATGATAAGATGTATGAAATACAATTATCTAATGGTAAACAAATCCCTTATGTGAAAGAAGGCGACGATTATGTAACAGCCGTCGTTGAAAGAAGAATTATAAGTCAAGAGTCAATAAAAGTCATACGAACAGCATTGCAGTATGCAGATTTGAAGCAGAAACAAATTATCTGCTTAGGGCTTATTGCCCAGAACGAAAGTATTTCTGCACTTAAACTTATAAAAATTTTAAATTTAAAAAATCGTGAAGAATTGTCTCCATGGTTAGATAAACTCATTGAAAACAATATCGTGAAAGCAGTCGGCTCTCACAGATCAAAAGAATATCGAGTTAGTTTAAAAGTTTTAAGAGGAAGTGACTATAAGGGAAAAACGTCTCTCAAGCGTATTGAGGATTATAGAATCAAAGAACTAATAATAGAAGATTTAAAGATCTATGAATGTTCTTCTCTGAAAGACATCCATGAAAGAATAGGCAGGGAAATTCCATATAAGAAAGTTCTAAATCAGATAAAAGAACTTATAACAGAAAAGAAAGTAACAACAATAGGAGAAAACAGATGGGTAAAATATAAATTATTAAATTGAATTCTCAGTTCCAAAATACAAATTAAAATTGATTATCTCAGGTCATTTTTGATAACATTTTGGAACTGATAAAATGTAATTGTCTGATTTTAAGATGATTAATCATTTCCTAATTTTCAAATTAAAATAAAAATATGGAAATGATATTGGAAATGATAATATGCAAATACGTTTAAAGGCAAAGGTATAATAACAGATGGTGGAGGTTAAGAATTTGAACTATATTCATGAAAATGTTGGCGAACCTATTGCTGGCGCTAACGATAATTTTGAGTTCGTTGCTATCGCTCAAAGGATTTTATTATAACTTAGTCAAGAACCAATTAAACATAGGATAGGCTATAATGAGATGAACATTAAATATGACAAAAAGATTGGTGACATTAAATACCCGAAGGTAGTATTTCCAAAAATATTTCTTATGTTAACGATAGTCTTTATACTCTTGCTCTTCATCATATTCTCAAATATTGAACTTGACGACTATGTATCTCCTGTAAACAATAAGTATTTACATATGACGTTGTTACAATATATATCAAGCAACATTTTCTGATGAATTATGGCATACTATGAATTAGCATACGGTAAAACATGTAAGATGGTACTTGTTTTTTCTCTCTTCCTATTCTCATCTTGCATTGCTCGTGGTGCCGACCGGAATGTCTTTACCGACACCATCCCCATTCAGTTGCATGTCGGACTTATTAATATGCCAGTAGTCATAAACCACGAAACAAAACACCTCATATTCGACACCGGTTGCAGCTCCATGACATTGTGGGGCGATGCCGCAGACAAACCTTTTAAAACGAAATGGATAGGCGACGTTACCGACTCGCACAACCACTCATCAATTCAAGAATCGGGGTTGGTACTTACAGAGATTGGCTCGCAATGTGACTCACTGCCCACTGCATATAAGGTTCTACCTTCCGATACTACGCTTCGGGAAACCTTCTTGCATACTGGTGACGGAACAATGGGCTTCATCACACTCATAAGGCGTGGGGTCGGCTACTACGTAAAGGTCGATTTGAGAAAAGGCATAATGATTGTGTCGAACGACCACAGGCTGGCAGCAAATACTACCGGAGTCAAGGTTAGCTACAAAAAATGCGATGAACTTCCAGCATTCAAGGTATCAATTGGCAAGCACAAAGTCATAGTAGGTCTTGACTCAGGAGCTGCGCATCTTTGCAATATAAGTTCAGATGTTCTAGCCAAGTGGGCTGAAGCTGACAAAGACTTTAACGGCAATAATGTTTATGACAGCATAAGTAATGATTATGCCGACATGAATGACACAACGGTAACAGAAAGAAGAGTAAAAGCATATAAGTGCGATTTGCGTATAAAGTCGTTTGAAATTAAAAATGCGCTAATCATAGACAACCCTTATGACATTAGTACCATAGGTGTTGAGATTTTCAAGAAAGCCACCGTCATATTCGATCCATGGCATAACAAGATAATTTTTCAGCCATATGAAAACTGAACTTGCCAATTTGATATGTATAAGATTGCACGAAATGTCGGAAAATGGCGTCTGAACTGAGCCTCGATGTTTTCGCATTGTTTTCGCAAAACGAAAATCAGCGACTTGGAAAAGTTTCTAAGTCGCTGATTTTCAGTGTGGACCAGCTA
>CAYPRM010000035.1:0-13954 GCA_964413365.1 uncultured Lachnospiraceae bacterium
CCTGATCGAGCATTACTATATTTCCTTTTTCAAGCTCCGCATCAAAGTCAGACATTTTGACATCCTCAAAAATATCTGTGCTCTCTATCTCTGCGGATACGGTCTTAGCGTGCTCGGGCGGAAGCTGTGCGCCGTCCTCCCAATACGCCTTGTAGCCGTTGTATTCCTTTGGATTGTGGGATGCGGTGATATTGATGCCTGCCACACAATGAAGCTCTCTCAGCGCAAAGGAAAGCTCGGGAGTGGGGCGAAGCTCATCAAATATATAAGCCTTTATGCCGTTCGCCGCAAGAACGGATGCGGATATCCTTGCAAAAAGCTCAGAGCAGTTGCGCGAGTCATAAGCGATAGCCACGCCGTCAGCCGCGCGCCCCTCCTTGATGATGAGATTTGCAAGTCCCTGCGTTGCCTGCGCTACGGTGTATTTGTTGATAGCATTCGTTCCGAGACGCATCTTGCCTCTGAGTCCTGCCGTTCCGAATTCAAGCGAGGTATAAAAGCGTTCCTTTATCTCCTCGTCATCTAATGCTGTCAGCTCTGCGGTCTCTTCTTCGGAGAGCTTGCCGCAGCTAAGCCATTTTTCATATTCTTGCCTGTAAAGATCCATAATATTCCTCCAAGCTTATATTTTACTGATCTCTGTATTCCTTGAGAGCCTGTGCGAGCTGGTCGGGGCACGATGTAGGTCTCGGACCGCACTTTATGCCGTCAAGCCTCCTTATAGCCTCGTCAAGGCTCATGCCCTCAACAAGAGCCGCAACGCCCTGCGTATTGCCCGAGCAGCCCCCTGTGAATTTTACCTTTTCGATAGTGCCTTGCTCATTGACGTCAATGTCTATCTGTCTTGAGCAGGTACCCTTTGTAGCGTATGAAATGTGTGCCATTTTTATTTTTCCTCCTTGTTATTTTCTTTTTTATTTGAGCCTTCGAATGCCCGCTTAACGTTTGCAAAAAGCTCCGTGATCGACGTAAGGCTTATTCTCTGGCTTTTCTTGGTCGACGGCTTGCCCTCGGAGATGGAATCGAGATCGCCGACATAATAATGCTTCAGCGAGGTTTCAAGTCCCTTTCTACGTAGGGCGTTGATTGTGTAATTGTTTATGAGATGTATTATGACCGCGAACACGGGCACACCTATGACCATTCCGAATATTCCGAAAAGTCCGCCCATGGTAACGATAGCAACTATCGTAGCAAGGGAGCTGATATTGATCCTGTCGCCAAGTATGTGGGGACAGATCACATTGCCGTCGATCTGCTGTATCACGACTATGAGAATCACGAAAAGTATGAGCTTTTCGGGCTCGGTGAGCAGGACGAGTATCGCAGCAGGAATACCGCCGATGAAGGGACCGAAGATAGGAATTACGTTAGTTACCGCTATGATCGTAGCCAGAAGGTGTGGAATTGGGATATTGAAAATAAGAAATACGAAGTACGATACTATTCCGACCACGATGGCATCGAGCAGTTGTCCCTCTATAAATCCGCCGAAGGAGCGGTCAAGGAGCTTTCCAAAGCGCACGATTGAGCGCGCTCTCCTCGGAGCGAGGAAGCTATTGAGGAAGCGCCTTGCGTAAGCCTTGCACCTTTCCTTTGACATGAGCATATATATTGCAACGAATATTCCGAGAAGCGTGTCCTTTATGACATTGAAAAGGGAAGTGCCAAACGAAAAAGCGTATCCAAAGAGCGTTTGAAGATTCTCCGAGGTGAAGAAGTCTTCTATTCCGCCTGAGGAGGAATCCGAGGAGGCGGTGGGATCGTCGGGGAGCACCTCCGAAAAATCACCGGATACGACATCGTCTATCCACGGAAGCTTTTCCTGCACCCATTCGATAAGCGCATCGGGATCGAGACGCTGAGTGGTGTCAAAGAGGGAGAAGCCGTCCATCATCAGATTTATACGCTGTGCGAGAGAGCGTATGGACGAGTCATAGTTCACTATATATGTGTCCCAGAAGGATTCTACGGTAGAGATCAAGCTCGGTATGAGCATCGTGATTATGAATGCTATAAAGGCAATTATAAGCACAATGGTTATGAGCGTCGATACAAGTCTCCTTACCGTGAATTTCTTAATCCATCTGAGCAAATGCTTCTCAAGAAACATAACTATCGGATTAGACAGATACGCAATAACGAATCCGATGATTATCGGAGAGAGTATAGTCATAAGCTCGCTGAAAAATTTCGCTACTGTGCCGTTGAGCAATCCGAACAGCAGGCATACCGACAGTATCACTATTACAGAAATTATTAATGTCTTAACGATGGTGCTTTTATATGTTGAAAGCCAGCTCTGCATATTTTGCTATCCTTTCTGTAGAGTAAAAATCATATATTATAATTATAAATAAAAAAATTAATTTAGTCAAGACATAATATGATTATTCTATTGAAATTTTATTAAATATATGATAAAATTTAATAGAAAAAGTCAGGGAGGCGTAAAAAATGAGATCTGTCACGGAAAAAGCATACGCAAAAATAAACCTTTATCTTGATATAGTGGGTAAGAGGGATGACGGATATCATGACCTTATTACCGTTATGCAGGAGATAAGCCTGTGCGATGAGGTGGAGCTGTGCCTGTGTGCATCACCCTCTATTACCCTGAGCTGTGAGGGTGATTCTCATAATATTGATATGCACAAGAACCTCGCATATATCGCCGCCGAGGCATTCTGTCGCAGACTTGGGGCTGATGCGGCGCAGGGCGTAAATATCGTCCTAAAAAAGAACATTCCCATCTCTGCAGGCCTCGGAGGAGGAAGTGCGGACGCGGCTGCCGTGCTCCGTGGATTGAACCGCCTTTTTGGAGAGCCATTTACAACGAATGAGCTATGCGAGATCGGTATGACCATAGGTTCGGATGTCCCATTTTGCATAGTCGGCGGAGCACAGATCTGCCGTGGTAGAGGCGAGACCGTCGGAGAGGTGCGCGGGCTTGAGGATTGTAATATACTCGTAGCCATGGGCGGTACTAAGCTCTCAACCTCGGAGCAATATAGAATACTTGACCTTAAATATAATGATTTCGTGGGCTATGAGTCTGGCGAGGGCTATGATGAGATGCTCACGGTACTTGATAAGATGGGATCGGCGGACGCCCTTGCACATACGCGAAATGTATTTGATGTACTATACGAAAATACCCCCACCATGGACGCGGTAAGAGAAATTATGTACGCAAACGGAGCACGTGCAGTCGTCCTCTCAGGAAGCGGTCCCTCTGTCTTCGGAGTCTTTGATCGCCCCACCTGCGAAGCTCAAAAATCCCTCGAAAAGCATGGAATAAACTCGTACCCATGTAAGCCCGTAAATCGTAAGCACTGATCTACAAAAACCACCTTACTGATCCATAATGAGGATAAGAAAGCTATTGCGAGAGTGAAGAAAAATTACCGAGAATAAAGAAAAAGACACGCCGCAACTCTGCATGCGATCCGTTTCGGGAGTGCATACAGGCGCATATTCGACGTGTCTATGGTAGTAATTTGCGATAATTGTGCACAACATACAAAGTAACTGCCTTAACGCAGGTATGCAGCAGGGCAGTTATTTGTTTATATTTAACAAATTTTGAGTTTTCTTGGCAAAGCTCTTGCAATTTGAATAATATTGTGATATTCTTATTTATGCAAACAAGAGATTGATAACAGTCTTACAGTTCGGTTAGACAATATAATATTTTATTTTTGTACATCCGCGAAACAAAAAATAGTTAATATTAAATGGGGAAAGCCCCTTTTCAAAAATGCAATCCAATTATACAAAATGCAAATTTTGTATAATTGAGGGAAGGAATTTGCGGTGATTGGAATAAACTCGTACCCATGTAAGCCCGTAAATCGTAAGCACTGATCTACAAAAACCACCTTACTGATCCATAATGAGGATAAGAAAGCTATTGCGAGAGTGAAGAAAAATTACCGAGAATAAAGAAAAAGACACGCCGCAACTCTGCATGCGATCCGTTTCGGGAGTGCATACAGGCGCATATTCGACGTGTCTATGGTAGTAATTTGCGATAATTGTGCACAACATACAAAGTAACTGCCTTAACGCAGGTATGCAGCAGGGCAGTTATTTGTTTATATTTAACAAATTTTGAGTTTTCTTGGCAAAGCTCTTGCAATTTGAATAATATTGTGATATTCTTATTTATGCAAACAAGAGATTGATAACAGTCTTACAGTTCGGTTAGACAATATAATATTTTATTTTTGTACATCCGCGAAACAAAAAATAGTTAATATTAAATGGGGAAAGCCCCTTTTCAAAAATGCAATCCAATTATACAAAATGCAAATTTTGTATAATTGAGGGAAGGAATTTGCGGTGATTGGGGTTGCTTTAGGCTACTCGGGGGGCTTTTGAGCCATTTCCCGTAGTTCGGGGGCTTTTTTCGAGCTACCGCTTTTGGTAGATTTCGAGATGCTTTTAATCAGTTATTCGTGTTTTTTTATTAGTATTCTTTTTAATTAGTATTTTTAATTGGCATACGCAATGCTATTAGCAATTAATTTTAATTTCAGACTTGCGATCGATCTCCTCCATTCCGTTTTGCTTTTTCATAAGAAACTTTTGCTTCGTAGCCTCGCCTCCGCGCAGGTGGCGTTCCTGTTTATTCTTTTCGAGTACCTCCTTGACCTTGGCGTACAGTATCGGATCGCTCGAACGGAGGTTGTGCGTGATATCCTTATGTACCGTGCTTTTACTGACTCCGAATTGCTTTGCCACCGCACGCACGGTCGATTGGTTCTCTATAAGAAATGTAGCCATTATCTCGCTTCTTTCCTTGCTTGATGAAATATACATAGAATTTTGCCTCACATAAATTGTTTTTCTGCTTAATTCTATGCTTTATCTACTTATAATATTAATTTTTGGGTGATTTATGATGAAAAATGATTTTGATATCTCGGATCTCGTGATCTTCGAGGGTATGACCTCAATAAGCTCAGTTATTGCCTCCATTGAAAACGGCACGTCCCATCGCAGGATCTGCCGAGTGCTCTACAATGCCGACAAGGCGTCCTCGAGATACAACGAGTTGAAATTTTTGAATACCAAGGCGTCCACTTTGGGCTTTGAGCTTGTGGGCGTTCCTCATGGGGATATCGACCGTCTCGCTGTGGGAAAAACTCACGGTGGGTTCATCGCTCTTTGCACAAAGGTCGAATATCCCCACCTGACCTCCGCATCACAGCTGAAGGACGGCGGCTTTTACGTGTATCTTGACGGCATCGAGGATCCCTATAATTTCTCCTATGCCGTGCGCTCTATATACGCCTCAGGTGCAGACGGTATCATCGTTGCATCCGACAGGTTCACCGCCTCCCACGGGTTAATTTGCAAGGGCTCTGCGGGATGTTCTGAACTTATGGATATGCTCGTCTGCGATATGTCGGAGGCAGTTTCTATATTCAAGCAAAAGGATTATAAGATAGCCTCCGCTGGGATCAGAAATTCTGTATCCCTCTACGATGCGGATCTGAAATATCCCTTACTGCTGATCGTGGGTGGCGAAAAGCGAGGCATTTCGAGTGCCGTTTTGCAGGCATCGGATCAGATAGTCAGAATTGATTACGGCAGGAGCTTCATGGGCTCTCTGACAGCCTCATCCGCGGCTACTGTGCTTGCCTTTGAGGTATACAGACAAAATAATCAAAAAATCTGAACGTTTCCGTTCAGATTTTTTTGCTATTGGATTGAAAATTTATATACCGTCGTATACTCGTATATGTCCTCGGGATCAAGCACTACATTTGTGAAATTCGGGTGATTTACCGCGTCGGGCATGTGCTGTGTTTCAAGACAAAAGGCGGTCTGTGGTGTCTGCTTGCATCCTTTTCTGAATGGGTATTTTTCATTGGTGAGAAAGTTCCCCGTGTAGAACTGCACGCAAGGCTGATCGGTATACAGCTCCATTACTCTGCCGCTTGTGGGCTCGTACACCCGAGCACGAAATTTTGTATAATTGGGTTCTCCTCCCGTGAAGTTAAAGCAATGGTCATAACCCTTAGCATTTGAAAGATCCTCATTATCCTCGGCGATGTCGCGTCCGATCTCCTTAGCCTCTCTGAAGTCAAAGGGAGTTCCCGCTACGCTTCTGATCTCGCCCGTCGGTATAAGCTCGCGGTCGGTCGGAAGATACGTATCGGCGTCGATTTGGAGTATGTGCCCGTGTATCTTACCCGAGCCACAGCCTCCGAGATTGAAATAGGTGTGATTGGTAAGATTTATGGGTGTTCTTACGTCGGTCGTCGCACGATATTTTATGCAGAATTCGTTTTCGAGTGTCAATGTGTAGGTTACTTCTACGCTGAGCCTGCCGGGATAGCCCTCGTCGCCATCGGGCGATATCAGACCGAGCGTTATTTCGGGCTCGTCGGCGTCGTTGATGGATATCACATCCCACACACGCTTATCAAAGCCCACATTTCCGCCGTGAAGGTGGTTTTTTCCGTCGTTTGTGGCAAGATGGTATTTTTTGCCGTCAAGCTCGAATTCCCCACCGCAGATCCTGTTTCCGACGCGTCCGATGATCGCACCCTGATATCCGTCGCCCTCGATATATGATCTGATATCGTCGTAGCCGCACGCTACATCTCTCAAAATTCCATATCGGTCGGGCGTTTTGATGCTGAGCACGGTTGCCCCGTAATTTGAAATCTCCACGCTCATTTTTCCGTTTGAAAGCGTGTATTTGTATATTTCGGATGAACGGTATTCTCCAAAATGTATTTTCGTTATACTCACTTTTGTCCTCCAATATATATCAAAACGGCAATCCTCGGACTGCCGTTTCGGTTTTACTCAATCGTTATATCCGTTAGGGTTGTTCTTGTGCCAATTCCAAGCACTCGAGATGATCTCCTCGAGGCTGTCATGCGTAGGTCTCCAGCCGAGCACGCGCCTTGCCTTCTCACTCGACGCCACGAGCCTTGCAGGATCCCCTGCACGGCGCTCGACCTCGATTGCAGGTATAGGATGACCTGTTACGGCTCTTGCGGTCTCGATGACCTCTCTTACGGAATATCCAACGCCGTTTCCGAGGTTGAATATATCGCTCTCACCGCCACGGAGAAGGTATTCTACAGCCAATATGTGCGCGGATGCGAGATCCGTTACATGTATGTAGTCCCTGATGCATGTGCCGTCGGGCGTGTCATAATCCGTGCCGTATATGGATATCGCTTCCCTCTTGCCGTTCGGAACCTGAAGGATGAGAGGAATGAGATGGCTCTCGGGATCGTGTGCCTCGCCGATATGACCGCACTGGTCCGCACCGCAGGCATTGAAGTATCTGAGTGAAACATAGCTCATTCCATGTGCCTGAGCCGTCCACTTGAACATCCTTTCCATAGCGAGCTTGGTCTCGCCATAGGGATTCGTAGGGCATGTTCTGTCGGTCTCGAGTATCGGTATATTCTCGGGCTCGCCGTAGGTCGCGGCGGTGGATGAGAATACTACCCTCTTTACTCCGTTTGCAACCATTGCCTCGAGCAGCACCTTCGTGCCGTAGATATTGTTTTCGTAGTACTTAAGGGGGTTAGAAACACTCTCACCGACAAGGGAGAAAGCGGCAAAATGGATCACCGCGTCAATGCTCTCGCTCTGGAAAAGACCGTTCAAAAAGTCGATATCACGTATATCGCCACGGTAAAATCTTGCTCCCTCGGGTATAGCCTTAAGGTGTCCCGTAACAAGACTGTCGGCAATTACCACGTCATAGCCTGCTCTGATAAGCTCAAGGGCGGTATGAGAGCCGATATATCCTGCTCCGCCCGTTACTAAAATCGACATGCTATTCCCTCCTTATTTCCAAAGATGCTCGGGGTATACGCCCTCATCTATGAGCTTCCTTATACCTGCAACCACCGCAGGCTTATCCTGCGCGTAGGTTACGCCGAGCCAGCAAGCGTTCGTGTCGTATACGGTAACATCGCACGCATGGGATTTGATCATTACATCCACCACGTCGGTGATATAGGATTCATCCTTGAGGGGATTTTGAATATTTTTAAGGAATCTGTCGAACTCCGCCACAAGATGAGGAAAAAGCTCGGGCGTAAATCCCCAGAAATTCATGGAAACTACCGTATCAAGACTGATCTGTGCTGTACCGTCTCCGTCGGGATATTCAGCCATTCCTGCGCCGCAGGGCTTTATCTCCTTGGTCTCAACTATGTCCATAAGATGACCGCTCTCGTCCGTATGGCAGACGCCACGGTTGACCGCGCCGTGCTCCGTTACGGTGTTCTTAAGCTTGTATCCGGGCATGCAAAACTGAGGTCTGCCGTCGACGTGCGTGGGATTCTTCAGATGCTCCGCCACTATCTCAAATGCCTCTCTGCCGTAGAAATCGTCGGAATTGATGACCGCAAAGGGCTCGTTTACTGTATCTATAACGCTCATTATTGCCTGAGTAGTGCCCCACGGCTTCGTGCGCTCGTCTGGAACGCTGAACCATTCGGGAACGTCGCACATTCTCTGAAATGCGTATTCAACCTTGATAAATTTGCTTATACGGTTGCCGATCGTCTCCTTGAAGGCGGAGAGATTCTCCTCCTTGATGATGAATACGACCTTATCAAAGCCTGCCCCTATCGCGTCGTATACCGAGAAATCTATGATAAAATCTCCGTCGTCGTTCATCGGGTCTATTTGCTTCATTCCGCCGTATCTTGAACCCATACCAGCGGCAAGTATCACAAGTGTCATAAGTTTATTCCTTTCATATAATTTATTTTCAAGTTATTATACAATATTATTTCAAATAAATCAATAGATTTTCAAAAAATAAATTCTCCCCCGCAGCGTTTTGCGGAGGAGAATTTAACAGCATAAATGATTAGCGGAGCATATTTCTCAGCTCGAACATTTTTGTGGCAAGATTGTAGAATTTGTCGGTGATTTGGGGCGTATCCTCAAATTCCTTGGGCTTGTAATTTTCTATTACGGTGTGGTAACGGTCATTTGCAATGCTGACCGCGTCCTTCCATGAAATATAGATCTTGTCAAGCGCATTCTGACCGACACGCTTCAGTGTCTGGGGGGACTTTATCAATGCCTCGAGCATCTGTGCCATGCTCGCAGGATCCTTGTCGATGAGAAAGCCCGTGTCCATATCCACGATGCCCTCAGCCGCACACGAGCCGCGTATGAGCACGCTCGGAATCTCACTTGCCGCCGCCTCTCGTACGACAATTCCGTTAGTGTCAAAGGTCGATGGGAACAGGAAGAGATCGCACGCTGAAAATAATGCGCGAAGCTCGTTTCTGTCCGTGATAGCCCCCGTGAAAACGCACTTTTGCGCTATTCCGAGGCTCTCAGCCTCCGAAATAATATCGTTCATATCCATTCCCGAGCCTGCGAATACCATTTGAAAATCATATCCCATGTCGGCTATGCGCTTGAGGGCGTTGATGGTGATGTCAATTCCCTTGTACCACATCATTCTGCCGACGAATATGAATTTGAGACAGTCGCGCCTGAGCTCGTATTTCTCTATTACCGCATCTATTGCCGAGACGTCCGCCTTGCCTCGTGGAAAGTCAACGCCGTTTTCCATAACGATATAGTCCTTCTTGTAGCCGAGCGAGCGAAGATTTTCACCTGCGCCCTCGCTGACCACCCAGACCTCGTCGCAGGCGTTTATATTGTCAACTATGAGCTTTATTGCGGATTCTTGAAGGAGCTTGCCCTTGATAAGCTTCTGAATATCAACATCGAATTTTGTGTGATATGTGAACACTATCGGAACGTTGTCTATCCTCTGCATGGCACGCGCTAGGACAGTTGATACGAAGGGACAGTGCGAGTGGATTATGTCGGGCCTCGAGTTGAGCACGCGGTTGAACGGCTCGTCTGCGATCGGAACACCTGCACGGTAGCCGAAGAATTTGCGCGTGTCAAGGCTCGGATATCTTATAACATCGTAGCTGTAATTATCCACGACATCGGGATAATAAGGCGTAACGACCGTGGGCACGCCGAGGTATTCATCTATGATATTGGCATAATTAAATACTGCATTTGCAACTCCGTCTATTGTGGGAGGAAAGGAGTCGTTAAGCAGGCATACGTTCAATTTTTCCTTGTTCATATATTCAAGCCTCCTAATAACTTCTTCTAAAATTTACTATATTTTATTTAATAGAACAATAGAATGTTGTTTCGGAAATGTAAATAATTATTAACAAATATTGCATAAATTATTCATCAGAATTTTATTCTTTTGGGAATTCCTGCCTTGCCCCTCGTGGGATCTATATCAAATATTACGCCCGATGCGAAGACCGTACCTGTGGCAACAGTAAAGAACTGTGGAGTCTGTCTTGTAAATCTGCCTATCACCGACTCGACGCTCGTGCCAAGGATGCTGTCGATAGGACCACACATTCCTATGTCGGTTATATAGGCACTTCCCCTGGGCAATACCTGCTCGTCCGCGGTGGGAACGTGGGTGTGAGTGCCGAACATTATCGCGATCCTGCCGTCAAAGTACCGTGCGAGTGCGAGCTTTTCACTCGTAGCCTCGGCGTGTATGTCCATTATCGCAAGATCGTATCTGCCGCTCTCCCTGTCAAGTATCCGAGAGACAGCCTCAAAGGGATCGTTTATCGGCGAGGGATTGTACATATTGCCGAGAATGTTTATTATAAGGATCTTGTAGCCGTTAACGGATATTATGGAATATCCGCTACCCGGGGCGGATGCTGAAAAGTTTGCAGGACGTATTATGCGGTGCTCGTTTGAGTCAAGGAAGGAATATATGTCGCGCTTCCCAAAGGCGTGATTGCCGAGAGTGATGAAATCCACTCCCGCGTGATAAAGTCGCTCTGCGTCGGCGGAATTTATTCCCTTTATCTCCGTGGCGTTTTCCCCGTTCGCGATCACAAGGTCTATTCCGTTTGCGTCAATAAAGCTTGACAGATGTTTTTCAAGATGCTCAACGGCTACCGAACCGACTACATCTCCTAAGGCTAAAATCTTCATATTTGTCTTTCTATTTTGAGTTTTTTCTTTCGAATTAATAAAATTATAGCTTGAATTGAAGAAAAAGTCAAGAAAAGAATAAAAAAATTTGTTTTTACTCTTGATTTTTTCAGAAGTTGTGGTATAATAGATGCGTTGAGTCCGAAAATGCCGATCGCATGACGGAAAAATGAACAAAATATGTACGGAGAGGTATCGAAGTGGTCATAACGGGGCTGACTCGAAATCAGTTTGCGCGAGAGCGCACGCGGGTTCGAATCCCGCCCTCTCCGCCAGAAAAAAATCACTCGCGTAGCGAGTGTTTTTTTTAATTAAATCCGCCTTTAGCGGAATAAATCCACTTCGTGGATGAAATCGTTACGCGATGAAATTTGATTTTTTCAATTAATACTGCTAAGCAAAATATAGACTAAATCATTCCCGTTTGCGGCACAAATGAGATAGCTTGGCGAAAAACGAGGTCGCCTTAGACAATGTGAAAAAAAGCCTAAAGCTATCCTACGCTGCTATTTGTTTTCATAATATCAGCGAGCGTTATGCCGTCAAAATAGTTATTAACCAGTCTATAAAATTCCGCCCACACAGGATAGGTGCGGCACTCGGACGCTCGCTCACATGGTGTTCTTCCTTCTTTAACGCAAGCGATTGGCGCAAGGTCGCCCTCGGTAAGCCTCAAGATATCCCCTACTCTGCAGTCCTCTGGATCCTTCACGAGCCGATATCCGCCGCCCTTGCCGTGCACGCCCTCAATATATCCACTTTTGGTCAGCGTTGGCAGGATCTGCTCAAGATATTTCAGTGATATTCCTTGTCCGAGAGCTATCTCCTTCATTGGAATGAGCCCGTCATTCTTGCGTTCAGCAAGTTCAACGAGAACTCGCAGTGCGTATCTGCCCCTTGTTGATATTATCATGGCGATCACTCTCCGCAATGAATACAATCATCGCTCGATGGAAAAAGCTTATGATCATATTCTATTCCGTTTCTGTCGTAGTAGTCCTGCAGAGCCTTTTTGATTGCCTCCTCTGCGAGGACGGAGCAATGCAGCTTGTGCGCAGGAAGCCCGTCGAGCGCCTCTGCCACAGCCTTATTTGTAAGAGTTAGTGCCTCAGAGACAGGCTTGCCCTTGATAAGCTCAGTAGCCATTGAGCTTGACGCTATTGCACTACCGCATCCAAAAGTCTCGAATTTCACATCTGTAATAATATCGTTTTCAATTTTAAGATAGATCTTCATAATGTCTCCGCACTTTGCGTTTCCAACCTCTCCCACGCCGTCAGCATCCTCAATCACGCCAACATTGCGCGGATTTTTGAAATGATCCATTACCTTATCACTATAAAGTGCCATATATGTTTTCCTCACTTAATTATAAATTTTTTCTTGCCGTTCTGAAGATCACGCCATACGGGTGAAATGCTCCGCAGGTACGCCACGACCTCCTTTACGGCTGCTATGGTATATTCTATATCCTCTGCTGTGGTCTCCTCGGATAGTGTGAGCCTTAAGGAGCCGTGAGCGATGTCGTGTATCCTTCCGATTGCGAGCAGGACATGACTTGGATCGAGCGATCCCGATGTGCAGGCAGAACCCGAGGATGCGCAGACGCCCTTGTCGTCAAGAAGCAGAAGTAGGGATTCCCCCTCAATGCCTTCAAAGCAGAAGCTTACGTTGCTCGATAGCCTGCGAGTGTCATCTCCGTTAAGAATGGAATGTGGAATTTCGGAGAGCCCCGATATGAGCCTATCCCTTAGCTGTGTCATTTTTTTCGTGCTTTTGTCAATATGACTGTACGCTTCCTCAAGAGCCGCCGCCATTCCCATAATAGCAGGTACATTTTCAGTTCCGGCACGCTTGCCTCGCTCCTGAGCACCACCCTCGATAAGAGTCGTAACACGAATTCCGCCTCGTACATAGAGTGCGCCTATCCCCTTGGGACCGTGAAATTTGTGCGCCGATAAGGAAAGCATATCTATATTTTCTCTCTCGACGTCTATCCTTATGTGCCCTACCGCTTGAACGGCGTCCGTGTGAAACAGCACGCCGCGACTGCGACAAAGCTCTCCGATCTCTGCGATGGGTTGGATTGTGCCGATTTCGTTATTAGCGTACATCACGCTTACAAGGCATGTGTCCTCGCGGATCGCGTCAGCCACCTCTTGAGGTCTTACAAGCCCATTTTTGTGAACGTCGAGCAGGGTGATCTCAAATCCATCTTCCTTCAGCCTGTTCAAAGTGTGCAGGACGGCGTGGTGTTCAAAGGCGGTGCTGACGATGTGCTTCTTCCCCTTTCTTTCACCGATACGCGCGGCGGTAAGTATTGCTTGATTGTCCGCCTCGCTCCCCCCTGAGGTAAATATTATCTCCCGTGCCTTGCATCCGAGAAGCTTTGCGATACGCTCCCGTGCATCCGTGAGTGCTTCATTTGCTGCCTGTCCGGCAGAATGTAGGCTGGAGGGATTACCGTATGTGATATCCATAAATGGGAGCATGGCATCTATTGCTGTTCTGCTCATTTTCGTGGTGGCAGCATTATCAAGATATATTTGCATATTTTCTCCTTTCCTGTAAAATACCCGTGATATTGGTTGACATAAGTATAGCACTATTTACCTACCCTGTCAATAGGTAAATGAATTTTTTGTTTATTCCAAAAACATAAAAATCACCTGCATAGCTGTGTGCTGATAAGACAGTAATTTGAGAAACTTACGAAATCAGCAACTGCAAACAGGATTGGACAACAAAAACAGGCGACATTCAACTTTGGTTGGTGTCGCCTGTTTTTGCGCTTTTAAGGGTTGAAAAGTGCCTGCTTTTTGCTTTGTAAGGCGAGGCTTGTGGGATAGGTGAAAAAGTTATCGTACTCACATAATCTCGTTGACAATGGCCCGTAAATACTCACACCTCCGATTTTGAAAATCCCCTGATTGGCAAAAGGAAG
>CAYPRM010000036.1:0-13229 GCA_964413365.1 uncultured Lachnospiraceae bacterium
GCAGCCCTTATGGGTTCTATTCGTTTATGATATTATCGAATTACTCGATGATCTCGGAAACGACGCCGGAGCCAACCGTTCTACCACCCTCACGGATAGCGAAACGAAGACCGTTCTCGCAAGCGATGGGAGTGATAAGGGTAACAGTCATATCAACGTTGTCGCCGGGGCGGCACATCTCAACGTCTGCGGGAAGCTCGATAGTACCTGTAACGTCGGTAGTTCTGAAGTAGAACTGAGGACGGTAGCCTGCGAAGAAGGGCTTCGAACGGCCGCCTTCCTTCTCAGTAAGAACGTAAACGTGACCTACGAACTTAGTGTGGGGATGAACGGAGCCGGGCTTAGCAAGGACCTGACCTCTTTCGATCTCGTCCTTAGCAACACCACGAAGAAGTGCACCGATGTTATCGCCTGCCTCAGCCTGAGGAAGGAGCTTATGGAACATCTCAACACCTGTAACGGTGGTAGACTTCTTCTCGTCGGAAAGACCTACGATCTCAACAACGTCGCCAACCTTAACCGTACCACGCTCAACTCTACCTGTTGCAACCGTACCACGGCCAGAGATAGAGAATACGTCCTCTACGGGCATAAGGAATGCAAGGTCTGCCTGACGCTCGGGAGTAGGAATGTAGTTATCAACTGCATCCATGAGCTCGAGAATGCAAGCGTACTCGGGCGAGCTGAGATCCTTGCTCTCAGACTCAAGAGCGTTACGAGCGGATCCACGGATTACGGGGATATCGTCGCCGGGGAAGTCGTAGGAGGAAAGAAGATCACGGATCTCCATCTCTACGAGATCAAGAAGCTCATCGTCGTCAACGAGGTCTGTCTTATTCATAAATACTACAAGTGCGGGAACGCCAACCTGACGAGCAAGAAGTACGTGCTCTCTGGTCTGTGCAAGAGGTCCATCGGTACCTGCAACAACGAGGATAGCGCCATCCATCTGTGCAGCACCGGTGATCATGTTCTTAACGTAGTCTGCGTGTCCGGGGCAGTCAACGTGAGCGTAGTGACGGTTGTTCGTCTCGTACTCAACGTGTCTGGAGTTGATTGTGATACCACGAGCTCTTTCCTCGGGGCAGTTGTCGATCTGGCTGTAATCAAGGAACTCAGAACCGTTGAGGAGGGAGAGTGTCTTCGTGATTGCAGCAGTAAGGGTGGTCTTACCATGGTCAACGTGACCTATGGTACCAATGTTTACGTGGGGCTTTGTTCTTTCGAATGTTTGCTTTGCCATTGTAAATGATCCTCCATTATAGAATGTTTTTTATTTTTTGTTTTTTATATATATTACTTCTTAGCGCGAGAAGTAACGATACCTTCCTGAATGGACTTAGGCACCTCTGCGAAGTGGCTAGGCTCCATTGAGTACTGTGCACGTCCCTGGCTCTTTGAGCGAAGGTCCGTTGCGTATCCGAACATTTCGGAAAGGGGTACGAAGCTTGTCAGCTCCGTTACGCCGTTGCCTGCCTCCATGGACTGGATCTGACCGCGGCGCGAGTTGATATCGCCGATGATATCTCCGAGATAATCGTCGGGCGTGATGGTAACGACCTTAACGATGGGCTCGGTGAGAACGGGATCTGCAAGGCGCATAGCCTCCTTGAACGCCATAGATCCTGTGATCTTGAACGCCATCTCGGAGGAGTCGACCTCGTGGTACGATCCGTCATATACCGTGACCTTAACGTCAACGACGTTATAGCCTGCAAGAACACCGTTCTGCATAGCTCCCTGAATACCCTGATTGATAGGCTCGATGTATTCCTTCGGAATAGCACCGCCTGTAACGGCATTGATAAATTCATATCCCTTGCCGGGCTCATTGGGCTCAAGGATGAGCTTAACGTGTCCGTACTGACCAGAACCACCGGACTGCTTCTTATACTTAGTCTCGTGATCGACCTTCTTGCGTATGGTCTCCTTATAAGCGACCTGAGGTTTACCTATATTCGCCTCGACCTTGAACTCACGAAGGAGACGGTCGACGATGATCTCAAGGTGAAGCTCTCCCATACCTGCGATGATGGTCTGTCCTGTTTCCTCATCCGTATAGGTGCGGAACGTGGGATCCTCCTCAGCGAGCTTTGCAAGAGCGATACCCATCTTCTCCTGACCTGCGCGGGTCTTGGGCTCGATGGCAACGCTGATAACGGGCTCGGGGAATTCCATGGACTCAAGAATTACGGGATTCTTGGGATCGCAGAAGGTATCACCCGTGGTGGTATACTTTGTAGAAACGACTGCTGCTATATCTCCCGAGTAGCACACGTCGATGTCCTTACGGTCATTTGCGTGCATCTGAAGAACGCGTCCGAATCTCTCGTACTTATTCTTCGTGGAGTTATAGACGTTGGTGCCTGCATTTACCATACCCGAGTAAACGCGGAAGAAGCAGAGCTTACCAACATAGGGGTCAGTCATTATCTTAAATGCGAGAGCGGAGAATGGAGCTTCATCGCTCGCAGGTCTCTCGACCTCCTCCTCGGTATCGGGGTTTACACCCTTGATAGCGGGAATGTCGAGGGGCGAGGGCATATAATCGACGATCGCGTCGAGGAGCTTCTGAACGCCCTTATTTCTATACGACGTTCCGCAGACCACGGGTACGATCTTATTAGCGATAGTTGCCTTACGGAGAGCTGCCTTAAGCTCAGCGACGGTAACCTCCTCACCCTCACAGTACTTCTCGAAGAGCTGCTCGTCCGTCTCGCAAATGGACTCTACCATTGCGTCGTGATAGCTCTGCGCCTTCTCAAGCATATCTGCGGGGATCTCTTCAACTCTCATATCCTTACCGAGCTCGTCGTAATAGATATCGGCGTTCATATCCATAAGGTCGATGATTCCTTTGAAGTCCGCCTCAGCACCGATGGGGAGCTGGATCGGGACTGCATTTGCGTGGAGTCTGTCCTTAAGCATCTGAATTACTCGGTAGAAGTTCGCACCGTTGATGTCCATCTTATTGACGTAGCACATACGGGGAACCTGATACTTATCAGCCTGACGCCAAACGGTCTCAGACTGGGGCTCGACGCCGCCCTTTGCGCAAAGGACGGTTACCGCACCGTCAAGAACTCTCAGCGAGCGCTCGACCTCAACGGTAAAGTCAACGTGTCCGGGGGTGTCGATGATGTTTATACGATGTGTGTTAGCCTTCGTATCGGCAGGGCTATCATGAAACTCGGATTTTGCCCAATAGCAGGTGGTTGCTGCGGATGTGATAGTGATACCGCGCTCCTGCTCCTGTGCCATCCAGTCCATAACTGCAGAGCCCTCATGTGTTTCACCGATTTTGTGAGTCTTACCCGTATAGAACAAGATACGCTCGGTAGTGGTGGTCTTACCTGCATCTATGTGCGCCATGATACCGATATTTCTCGTCTTTTCAAGCGAATATTCTCTTGGCATTGTAAGTCTCCTTCAAAATCAATATCTGTAGTGTGCAAAAGCCTTGTTTGCTTCTGCCATTCTGTGCGTTTCTTCCTTCTTCTTGAACGCAGCACCTGCACCGTTCTTAGCATCCATGATCTCGTTTGCGAGTCTCTCTGCCATGGTGCGCTCACCGCGCTTCCTCGAATAGCCCACGAGCCATCTGAGTCCAAGAGTCTGACGTCTCTCAGCTCTTACCTCCATAGGCACCTGATAGGTGGATCCGCCTACACGGCGAGCCTTTACCTCCAGAACGGGCATAATATTTTCAAGAGCAGCCTGGAATACTTCTACGGGGTTCTCTCCCGTTTTGCCCTCGACGATCGCAAACGCATCGTACACGATCTTCTGTGCTACTCCCTTTTTGCCGTCAAGCATAACGTTATTGACAAGCTTTGTTACAAGCTTGGATCCGTAAAGCGGATCCGGCAATACATCTCTTTTGGAAATTTTACCTCTTCTCGGCACTTTACTTCCCTCCTTCATTAATAATTATGAAATCATTGGTACTCAAAAGCATTTCTTCTGTAAATGCACGTCGGCGTGGTCTGCCTTAAACATTAAATTTATGCAGCTCTTTGGACGGGCGAATATTTTGCTTTATACCCTGTTTGACCGATTACTTCTTCTTCGGTCTCTTTGCGCCGTATTTGGAACGGCTCTGGTTGCGGTTTGCAACGCCCTGTGCGTCAAGCGTGCCGCGAATGATGTGGTAACGTACACCGGGCAGGTCACGTACTCTTCCGCCTCTGATGAGGACAACGGAGTGCTCCTGCAGGTTATGACCGATACCAGGAATGTAGGTCGTTACCTCAAGGCCGTTTGTAAGTCTTACTCTTGCGATCTTACGAAGTGCAGAGTTGGGCTTCTTAGGCGTCGTGGTGGAGACCTTCGTGCATACTCCTCTCTTCTGAGGCGCGTGCTGATCGGTGGGTGCGTTGTGAAGTGTATTGAAGCCCTTCTGAAGCACGGGTGCTTTGGACTTATACACCTTATCACTGCGACCTTGTCTTACGAGCTGGTTAAAGGTTGGCATTTTCTTCCTCCTTCTTCAAAAATTTAATGTTTTCGGGCATCTGCGGTATCTCCGCATATCCGATATTGCAACTGCTGTGGGTATGAGAACTTCACAAACAATTACAGTTTATTATATCACTAAATAGCGTTTTTGTCAAGAAAATTTAGATTTTTCGATTTTTTTAGCACTTTTCACAGTTTATACAATATTTCTGGGTGGTTTTTATTTATTTTTAACAAATTTTTGGTGCGTATTGGGGGTTTTCGGGGGTTTGGGGCGGTAATGGGGGCGTTTGGGAAGCCGATATACTGCTTCGCAACTCGATATGTGTGGAGCAACATCATTAACCGCAGGTGGGGATCATTCAAGGATCCCCTCATCGGCGTAGTGCTAACGAGGGGATCTTGATCTATTGATATTCAGATATTTACGTCAAGTATAGCGGTCGATCACTCTGCCGCCTCATTGGGGGTTGTGCTTGTGGGGCGGACGTTAATATTACGGTAGCAGCTCATACCTGTTCCTGCAGGGATCAGCTTACCGATAATAACGTTCTCCTTAAGTCCTCTGAGGTGGTCGATCTTACCGTTCGTTGCCGCATCGGTAAGGACTCTCGTGGTCTCCTGGAAGGATGCTGCGGACAGGAAGGATTCTGTTGCGAGAGCTGCCTTGGTAATACCGAGGAGGACGGGGCTACAGGTTGCAAGTGTGAGATCGATCTCACCTGCGTCAATACGACTCTGAACCTTATTATTCTCCGCCTCAAATTCGGATACACTTACCACAGATCCCGAGAGGAGGTCGGTATTTCCTGCTTCCTCGACTCTGACCTTTCTTGTCATCTGACGTGCGATTATCTCGATATGCTTATCGTTTACGGAAACGGACTGACCGCGGTAGACCTTCTGTGTTTCGGTAATGATATAGGAATAGACCTCATCAAGTCCCTGAATACGGAGGATATCCGCAGGAGCCTTACTACCCTCTGTGAGGACGTCGCCACGTGTAACGTGCTGACCGTCGACGATGGCAAGCTTTGTGCCGTAGGGTATTGTATACTTGAACTGCTCGCCCGTTTCATCGGATGTGATAAGAACGTCGTGAACGTTAGCATTATCTCCGAGCTGGATATGCGCGATACCCGAATACTCGGTCATAATCGCTGCCTTCTTAGGCTGACGAGCCTCGAAAAGCTCCTCAACTCTGGGAAGACCCTGTGTGATATCGCTTCCTGCGACACCGCCCGAGTGGAAGGTTCTCATCGTAAGCTGAGTACCGGGCTCGCCTATGGACTGAGCGGCGATGATACCGACAGCCTCGCCGACGCTGACTCTCTTACCCGATGCAAGGTCTGCACCGTAGCAATGAGCGCAAACGCCGTGCTTTGCGTGGCACTGGATAAGAGATCTGATATAGACGCTCTTAATTCCTGCCGCCTCGATAGCCTTAGCCTGCTCATCGGTGATCATCTCGTCGTCGCCGACGATGATCTCGCCCGTTGTGGGGTGTACCACAGGTCCCATTGTATATCTTCCGACGATTCTATCCGTAAGAGTTTCAAGAACGTTATTCTCCTTACCGTCGACGTTCTCGCTCACCCATGCGCCCTTAGTGGTATCGCACTTTTCCTCATTGACTATAACGTCCTGAGAAACGTCTACGAGACGGCGAGTAAGGTAACCGGAGTCTGCGGTACGAAGTGCCGTATCGGAAAGGGATTTACGCGATCCGCGCGCGCCCATGAAATACTCTGTGATATTAAGTCCCTCACGGAAGTTGGACTTGATGGGCAGCTCGATGGTTTTACCGTTTGCCGCAAACATAAGTCCACGCATACCTGCAAGCTGACGCATCTGCTGAACAGATCCACGCGCTCCGGAATCGGACATGATCTTAATGGGGTTATAGGTATCAAAGCTCTTCTGGAGTGCCTCTGTAACGTCCTTAGTGGTCTGATCCCAGATCTTGATGACGCTATTATAGCGTTCCTCCTCGGAGAGTGTACCGTCATTATAAAATTCACGGATGACCTCGACCTTCTTCTCTGCCTCATCAATAAAGGGCTTCTTTTCCTTGGGTATAGTCATATCGTATACCGAGATGGAGAAGGATGCACGAGTGGAATATTTATAGCCCATTTCCTTAATGGAATCGAGCATTTCCGCACAGATGGGAGTGCCGTTATACTTTATACATCTATCAATGAGCTGTCCGAGCTCCTTCTTCTTGATGACGAACATAATCTCAAGGTCGAACATCTTTTCGGGATCGGTCCTATCGACAAATCCGAGGTTCTGAGGAATAGCTCTATTGAATATGAGTCGTCCGAGCGTTGCGTCGATAATCTTCGACTGCATTACGCCGTCAATCTCCTTCTCCACTCTGATCTTAATGGGAGCGTGGAGTCCGAGCACCTTATTCTCATAAGCCATAACAGCCTCATTGAAATCGCGGAAGACCATTCCCTCTCCAGGCTCACCCGGTTTATCCATAGTGAGGTAGTACGATCCGAGGATCATATCCTGCGAGGGGATCGTTACGGCACGTCCGTCGACGGGCTTCAGGAGGTTATTAGCCGAGAGCATGAGGAATCTCGCCTCTGCCTGTGCCTCTGCGGAGAGCGGAACGTGGACGGGCATCTGGTCGCCGTCGAAGTCCGCGTTGAATGCGGGGCAGACAAGGGGGTGGAGCTTAATAGCGCGTCCGTCAACGAGCACGGGCTCGAACGCCTGAATGGACAGACGGTGGAGCGTGGGTGCACGGTTGAGCATTACGGGGTGCTCCTTGATAACGTTCTCAAGAGCGTCCCATACCTCGGGGTACATATAAGCCTTATCTATCTTCTTCTGTGCCTCCTTGACGTTAGCCGCCTTCTGCATTTCGGTAAGGCGCTTTACGATGAAGGGCTTGAAGAGCTCGAGAGCCATCTCCTTAGGAAGTCCGCACTGATAGATCTTAAGGTTAGGACCTACGACGATAACGGAACGTCCCGAGTAGTCGACACGCTTTCCGAGAAGGTTCTGACGGAAGCGTCCCTGCTTACCTCTGAGCATCTCGGAGAGAGATTTAAGAGGACGATTGGAGGGGCCTGTTACGGGCTTGCCGCGTCTGCCGTTATCTATAAGTGCGTCGACTGCCTCCTGAAGCATACGCTTCTCGTTTCTGATGACGATCTCGGGAGTTCTGATCTCCATGAGCTTCTTAAGGCGGTTATTACGGCTTATTACTCTACGGTAAAGCTCATTAAGGTCCGACGATGCGAAGCGTCCGCCGTCAAGCTGTACCATAGGACGTATATCGGGGGGAAGCACGGGAATGACATCAAGTATCATCCACTCGAGCTTATTATTGGATCTTCTGAACGCCTCGACTACCTCAAGACGCTTGATTATCCTCGTTTTCTTCTGTCCCTTAGCGACGAGCAGCTCAGCCTTGAGCTCCTCGGAGAGCTGATTTACATCGACTCCCTGAAGAAGCTCCTTAATAGCCTCCGCACCCATGCCTGCTCTGAAGGCATCGCCGTACATCTCGCGGTACTCGCTATACTGCTTCTCACCGAGCACCATTCCCTTAGTAAGGGGTGTATCGCCCGGATCAAGCACGACGTTCTCCGCAAAGTACAGCACCTGCTCAAGATGCTTGGGTGTTATATCGAGGATCATAGGGATCCTTGCGGGAATGGACTTGAAGTACCAGATATGGCAGATGGGAGTTGCGAGCTCGATATGTCCCATTCTCTCACGTCTTACCTTCTTCGTGGTAACGTCCACGCCGCATTTTTCGCATTTATGCACGGTCTTATTGTGCACGTTCTTGTATTTTCCGCACATACAAGCGCCATCCTTGGTCGGGCCAAAGATACGCTCGCAGAACAGACCGCCCACCTCTGCCTTGAGCGTTCTGTAGTTTATGGTCTCGGGCTTGGTTACCTCGCCATACGACCACTCTCTTATCATTTCGGGAGATGCAAGACCTATCTTTATGGAATTGAAGTTATTGTGTTCCATTATAATATCTCCTTCCCTAATCAATCTTCATCATCGGCAAAGTCGGAGAAGCTATCCTCATAAACATCGCCGAACATATCATCTTCTTCCTCATCGCTCTCGTCATCCTCATCGGAATTCTCGATGATGAAGTTATCGGAAACGTCGTCCGTCTCCACGTATTCCTCAAATTCGTCCGCCATATCCTTGGGGTTGAATTCTCTGGTCGAGTAAACGGGTGCTTCCTCCTCGGTGCAAAGGGTATTGAGCTCTACCTCATTGCCCTCGTCATCAAGCACACGGATATCGAGTGCGAGCGACTGAAGCTCCTTAACGAGCACCTTGAAGGACTCGGGAACTCCGGGTGTGGGTATATTCTGTCCCTTAATGATCGCCTCATACGCTCTCCTACGTCCGTTGATATCGTCGGACTTGACGGTGAGTATCTCCTGAAGCGTATATGCTGCGCCGTACGCCTCAAGTGCCCAGACCTCCATCTCTCCGAAACGCTGACCGCCAAACTGCGCCTTACCGCCGAGGGGCTGCTGTGTTACGAGAGAGTACGGGCCGTTGGAGCGTGCGTTGATCTTATCGTCAACGAGGTGGTGGAGCTTAAGGTAGTACATGATTCCTACCGTTACGGGGTTATCGAAGGGCTCGCCCGTGCGTCCGTCGTAGAGCGTCGTCTTACCGTCGACGACTCTGAGCTTTCCGTCCGCCTTGAGCTGTGCGAGAAGCTCGGGATCTGCCTTCTGCTCCTCTGTAAGTCTTTCAACAGTGGTCTCGCCGTTCTCGTCAACGCCGACGGAGACGAGCTCCTTACCCGTAACGTTCTCGCCGTCACGGATCTCACGGTAAAGTCCTGCTGCCTCGAGGCACTCAACGATATCACGCTCGTTAGCGCCGTCAAAGACGGGTGTCATTATCTTCCAGCCGAGCTTTCTTGCGGCGATACCGAGGTGCACCTCAAGCACCTGACCGATATTCATACGCGAGGGAACGCCCAGCGGGTTAAGAACTATATCAAGGGGTGTACCGTCGGGAAGGAAGGGCATATCCTCGGGAGGAAGGATGCGTGAAACGACACCCTTATTACCGTGGCGGCCTGCCATCTTATCTCCGACGGAGATCTTTCTCTTCTGTGCAAGGTAGATCCTTACGCTCTTATTTACGCCTGCGGGGAGGTCATCGCCGTTCTCGTGCGAGAACACCTTTACGTCGACGACTATGCCCGATTCGCCGTGGGGAACGCGGAGGGACGTATCTCTTACCTCTCTTGCCTTCTCGCCAAAGATAGCTCTGAGAAGTCTTTCCTCGCTCGTAAGCTCAGTCTCGCCCTTGGGAGTAATCTTACCGACAAGTATATCGCCCGAGCGTACCTCTGTACCCTTCTTGACGATACCCTCGGCATTAAGGTCCTTAAGAGCGTCCTCGCCGACGTTGGGGATCTCACGTGTGATCTCCTCAGGTCCGAGCTTTGTATCGCGTGCCTCGTGGGTATATTCCTCTATATGGAGAGATGTATAAACGTCATCTCTTACGAGCTTTTCATTGAGAAGAACTGCGTCCTCGTAGTTATAGCCTTCCCATGTCATGAAGCCGATGAGGGCATTCTTACCGAGGGAGAGCTCGCCTGCGCTGGTCGCAGGGCCGTCGGCGATCACCTGTCCTACCTCGATATGCTCATCAACATCGACTATGGGACGCTGATTGAAGCAGGTGCCTTGGTTAGTTCTCTTGAACTTACTGAGGTGGTACGTTTCCTTATGTCCGTCGTCGCAGAGGATCACGATCTTATCTGCGTCAACGTAGCTTACGGTACCCTCGACCTTGGACACAACTACTACGCCAGAGTCAACTGCTGCCTTATATTCCATACCCGTACCGACTATGGGAGAATCCGTTACCATGAGCGGTACTGCCTGCTTCTGCATGTTAGATCCCATCAGAGCACGGGAGTTATCGTCGTTCTCAAGGAAGGGTATGCAGGCTGTTGCAACGGATACGACCATCTTGGGGGAGACGTCCATATAATCAACGTCGCCTACATCGACCTCGATGATCTCCGTCTTATCGCGTGCTGTTACGCGGCTCCTTACGAAGCAGCTATTATCGTCAAGAGGCTCATTCGCCTGTGCGACGATATAATTATCCTCAACGTCAGCGGTCATATACTCGACCTCATCGGTTACGTAATGGCGAACGACGCCGTTCTCCTCAATGTGCTTTACCTTGCGGTAGGGAGCCATGATGAAGCCGTACTCGCTGATCCTTGCGTAGGTCGTGAGGTAGGAGATAAGACCGATGTTCGGTCCCTCGGGAGTCTCGATGGGGCACATTCTGCCGTAGTGCGTATAGTGTACGTCACGGACATCGAAGGACGCTCTGTCTCTCGAAAGTCCGCCGGGGCCAAGTGCCGAGAGACGGCGCTTATGCGTCAGCTCTGCGAGGGGGTTATTCTGATCCATGAACTGAGAGAGCTGGGACGAGCCGAAGAACTCTCTTATCACGGTAACGATAGGTCTGATATTTATAAGTGCCTGAGGTGTGAGCTTATCATTATCCTGAGTGGTCATTCTCTCCTTGATGATCTTATCCATTCTGGAGAAGCCGATCCTCATCTGGTTCTGAAGCTGCTCACCGACGGAGCGGATACGGCGGTTACCGAGGTGGTCTATATCGTCGTATTTTCCAATCTCATGGGTGAGTCCGAGGAAGTAGTTCACGGAGGCGAAGATATCGTCCTTTGTGATATGCTTGGGGCAGAGCTTATTGACATTGAGCTTTACTGCCTCCTTAAGCGCGTCGATATCGCCGCCGACCTCCTCCACAAGGGAGAGGAGAACGTCCGTCTTGACCTTTTCCTTGATACCGCAGTCACGGAGATCCGTGCCGATGATATACTCAGGCTCTACGGTATTATTGGAGAACACTCTGATGCTCTCGCCGTTATCAAGCTCGACGGACACGGCATTTACTGCTGCGTGTGCGATAGCGTCGGCGATCTCTGCGGTAGCTACCGTTCCGTGCTCGCAGATCAGCTCGCCTGTGATGGGAGAGATGACGTCCTCTGCAAGTCTGTGACCGACGATCCTATCGGCGATATTGAGCTTCTTATCGAACTTATATCTTCCGACGGGCTGGATATCATATCTTCTGGGATCGAAGAAATAGTTATTGAGAAGTGTATATGCGGACTCGACGAGGGGCGGTTCACCCGGGCGAAGTCTCTTATATATCTCCTTGAGCGCCTCAACGCCTGCGCTCGTATGGTTACGTGCCGCGAGCTCGTCGCACTCGTCCTTATCAAACGTGGACGCGAGAAGCTCCTCGTTGCCAAAGAGGGCATAAACGTCCTCCCTTGTCTCGATCGTGGAGCGATATTCAACGCTCTTGCCCTTTTCGTCCGCACCGTCGGTGGGAACTACTCCGAGCGCACGGATGAGCATGGTGATCGGCACCTTTCTGTTCTTATCTATACGTACCCATGCGACGTTATTGATATCGGTCTCGTACTCGAGCCATGCGCCACGGTAGGGTATGATCTGCGAGGTATATATCCTCTTACCAGATTTATCTATCTCGGATGCGTAATACATTCCCGGGGAGCGGATGATCTGCGAGACGATAACGCGCTCTGCTCCGTTGATCACGAAGGTGCCCGTTTCCGTCATTATCGGAAATTCGCCCATAAATATATCAGATTGCTTTACCTCACCCGTCTGCTTATTCGTGAGGCGAACGTTGACCTTGAGGGGGGCTGCGTAGTTGGCGTCCCTCTCCTTACATTCCTCAACGGTATACTTCGGCTTCTGGTCGATCGAGTACGATACGAACTCGATAGAAAGATTTCCCGAAAAGTCCGTTATGGGAGAAACGTCGCGCAGGACCTCTGCAAGTCCCTCGTCAAGGAACCACTTGAACGACGCCGTCTGGATCTCAACGAGGTTGGGCAGCTCAAGCGTGCTTCTGTTCTTGGAGAAGCTCATTCTCGTGGTCTTTCCCTGCTTTTGTTCTCTGATGTTGATCATTGATACAATCACTCCATTCAAAAATATTCTCCGCCGTGGGATGAACCGCCATCCCCGACGCTTTGCCGACCTCCTTGCTTTCTTATAATATAAATAGACTCGATTTTTGTCTACTTACAAAAACTTACAAGGACATAGTTAGCAATTATATTGCAGTTTAATATTTTATCACATCTGTCAAGGCTTGTCAAGGCTTTTTTCGCAATTATTTTTCTATATTTGCAAAAATATTCAAAAATTTTCAAACTTTTTTTGAAAAAGCTATTGCATTTTCCATTTCAATGTGTTATTATATTCAATGTATGGACGAGAACGCCCGCACACCCTCTCAGGTGCTGACGTTTACTGTTTCAATTTTTTAATTTTTACAAGGAGGGTAAGGCTTTGGCAAACATCAAAAGTGCAAAGAAGCGTATAAAAGTTATTCAGGCTAAGACATTGCAGAACAAAATGTTCAAGACACAGCTTAAGACTGAAATTAAGAAATACGAAGCAGCTCTTGCATCGGGAGATACCGCTCTCGCTCAGGCTACCTACAAGGCAGCTACTAAGAAGATCGACCAGGCTGCGGCTCGCGGCATAATTCACAAGAATGCCGCTGCTCGCAAGAAGAGTCAGTTTACTAAGAAGCTCAACGCGATCGGCTGATCCGATCCGAGATGGGGACTGGTGTATCTCACCCGTCCCCTTTATCTTTTTTCGTGTAAAAAACTTCGACGAATTTGAACGAAAGTTATTGACATTCCTATATATATT
>CAYPRM010000037.1:0-12258 GCA_964413365.1 uncultured Lachnospiraceae bacterium
CCTTATGCAGAATGATTGTGTTCATTTGACCTGTAAATTCGATTTATTGTAAAACACTGACTGGCGGCTATCCCTCCACGGCTTTATTAGCTCCGCTTCATTGGTACTATGCCGCCACATTCACCAGCGCAAGGCAGGTTGTATCCGAAGATTTTTCCCCGCCGCCGCTTCACAGAGGTCAAGCTCTCCGCGTCGCTGGCTTACCACGTTCCGATTACCCTATCCTTATTCGGCATCTGTAGGTCTTCTCTATAAGCCTGTCTGCTTGCCGCCGCCTGTAACGGCGCAGGGACTTTCATAAAGGGCGAGTTTTACTTATCCCCACAGACCTCACACGATGGTGAGATTAGCCTGTTAGTCTAATACCCTATATAGACCCGTACAATCGAGAATACGCCTCCGCCATGTTGTTGCATAGCGGATTCTAACCATAGATGCTTACTTGGACTCCCGGCCTATCACGCACTCGACCACCTCTGGTTCGCTGTTCCTGTACCGCATTACTGCGTCTTTAGGGTGCGCTCTCAGCCGACTTCACCGAGCTTATAACGCTTTGGCACTTGGCTGCCGCCACGCCATTCGGAGTATTAGAGCAGGCGTTTCCGGGCGTTACCCCATCATTCCACCTGTCGGATAATCAGTTCTATGAAACCATATTTTTTCAGAAGCTCCTTTCGTTCTTCATTTCTTTTGGCTCCACGCCTAACCTTTTCAGTTAGGAACGTGTCGCACCCCCTTTTGGGTCAAGCACCACAAAGCTGGTATTGCCCTGCATGATATTCGGCTTGGCATAAAATCGCGTTTTGCCCGCGCCCGAACCGCCGACTACAAGGGTATTGAGATTTCGGCGGTGCTTGTGCGCGTCGTACCCGATCTCCACATTCTGCGTCAGGATTTTGTTCATCTCCCGTGGGGATTGGCTGTACTTCTTGGCAATCTTCTGTGCTTCGCCCCACACGGCAGAGCCGTGTTCCACGCGGCGGCGGTAATTGGGTTTCGTATAGTGGTAGATGAGAAGTGTAAAACCGTAAATGGCCGTAAGAATCAGCATACAAGCCGGTGTTTTCTCACACCACGACAGCCGCAGAGGATGAGAAAAGGCTTCCCCCAGCTTTGGCAACATGGAAGGAAGCCCGCCTCCGATTGTCGGCGCAAGCAGCACCGATACCCATATCACCGCAATCAGTCCAAGTCCTACGGCGCACCACCGCAGGATTCGGTTATCTTTCATCCCGGTCTTTCCCTTTCTTCTTTTTCAGCGGTGCGTCCAATGCCTTTGCCAACAGGTTGTTGACATCCTCTGTCGGCGTTTCCCGTTTCAGACATTCGTTGCGGCACTCGGCAAGGATACCGATGAGCGTGCGCCGCTCATAATCCCCGACCTCAATCTGATAGGTGTTCTCCCTCATCTCGCATCACCCCCTTTACCCGATTTCTCTTTTGGGGACACCTCCTGTTCCTTTTCCTTGACCAATGCCTTATACATTCCGGAGCTGATATTCTTCACGCTGTCATGGATCCTCGCAAGATTTTCACGGATACCCGCCGCGTCCATCACGCCGTATTCCTCCGGCACACGGTCAATCTCCACCGCCTTGGTGGGAACACCGTATTTTTTTGCCAGCACATACGCCGCGCACCGCGCTTCGAACTGATGCTCCGCAGGCAGGTATCCCTCGATGTCCTTTGCCATTTCCGCGTGTGCCAAGGCAACTGCGACATCGGTAAAGATCTGTTCGTATCCCATACCGCGCTTGGCATACACACAGTTTTCCTCTGCGTCGTAAAATGCACCAAACTGACGGTCGCTCGGATAGTCCGGGATCATCCGTACATCCACGGCTTTGTGGGCAAAGAGTCCCTGCACCGCTTCCGCCACGGTATAGGTCGGTTGGACATTCGGCTCCGGGTCTTTGATGTCGGAAATGTCGAACATATTCTTTCGGACAAAGTTGGTATAGGTCTTTCCGTCCTTGCCCTGTTTTCTTACCAGCTCATAGATGGCAACCGCTTTTGCGCCCTCTCTGATCCACTTTTTTTCCTTGTTCCAAAGCTCCAGACTTTTCAACCTTGTCGCGTCGGGGCGTTGGGCAAAGATCAGAAGATTGTTATTCGTGGAATAGCGTTCAAAGCGGCTCTGGACTGCGAGATATGCGCGGAGATTGGTTACACTCGACACGGCTTTCTTTGCCGCATCGTCCAACGCCTGTTTTCTCTGCGCCTCCCGCTGTTCCGGTGTCAGCTTCGGCTTCTCTGCTGTCTGTTTTGCTTTCGTGGTTTGTTTTGAATTGCTCATTTATAAACATTCCTTTCTGAATTGTGCGGAAGGTTGCGTCGGTTCCGGCTCTGTCGGAATGGCGGTTGTTCAAACCGCCAAGGCACAACCTTCCTGTTTGAAAAAGCCCGTGGCTTTTTCAAATGTGTTACCTCTCCTTTTTATCTTTCTTCGGAAGCGGCAGGTCTTTTGCCGGCAATCCCTTTTCCGCTTTTGCCTGCGCTACCCTCGCTTCTTTTTTGCGACGGATCACATCGGAAATATCAACCCTTCCGTCCGGTGTTTTGTAGCCGTCCGCTCCGGATTCTTTCGATTTCGGCTGTGATGTCGATTCTCCCTCTTGGGGCTTTGGTTCTGTTTCTGTCAGGCTCGACATGGTCAACGATTTCTTCCCGTTCGGCTCCGTTCCGCTTCTGTCCGGAGCAGGACTGCCCGTAACGACTTTGCCCTCGTCCGTGGACGAACTTTCCGGCAACGGTTCCTCTGCGCCCTGCCGAGCCATAGTGGGGTTTTCGGTTGCGGGCTTCTCACCCGTCAGAATAGCGAGGTCGTCAAGATTCTGTTCCTTGGTCGGTGCAGTTCTCTCCGGTGTCTCCTTTTCTTCATCGTCCCCGACCTGTGCGGTCACAGTCGATTCTGACTGCTCCGGTTCGGTTGCTTCTTTTTCCTTTTCAGGCTCTTCCGCACTCTCCTTGGCTTCTTCCTCTTTGGCGGGTGCGGTCCGCGTCGCTTCTTCCTTTTCCGCTTTCTCTTTCTGCATGGAGGTTCTGACCTCTGCCGTATCCACGCCGGAAAACTTGAACCTCTCAATGACTCTCGCCAGCTTGGAATCGTCGTCCGCACGGACCAGCACATCAAACACGCCGTCCTTATCTTCTTTCTCTTTGAGCACGGTATAGAGGATACCGTATTCCTTTGCCACCTCCTTGAACTTCTCAAGGTTGTCCCGCTTGAAGGTATACACCTTCAAAGGCTTACCGGAACGAAGCATATTGGTCAGTCGTTCCTTGCCCCTTGTCTTGTTCTGCTCCTTGTAAATGGAATACAAGAGAACAGCCGCATTTTTTGCTCCGCTACCTGTGAGCTTGATGAGGATCTCCGCGCCTTCCAGCGACATCCTCATAACCTGCTCGGCAGCTTCTCCGGATGTGTTCATCTTTCTGTTTTCTCCTTTTTTATCATAATAAAAAGCCCCGGAATCGTCCGAGGCATAAAAAATCAGGGCAACATTTTGCTGCCCTGATTTTTGCTTATTCGTTTGCCTGTGCAACCACCAGCTTCAGACCAAGCGGTTGCATGATCTTCAGCAGGGTATCCAGATTCGGTGTTGTCTGAAACGATTCGATTCGCGCCACCGAGGACTGCGGAATTCCGCACATTGCGGCAAGGTCTCTTTGCGTGATTCCGAGATCATTCCGTTTTTCCACCATCTTGCTGACGATGGCGGCAATGTTCTCCATTTCCTCAATGTCCCGTTTTGCATCCGGATCAACCTTTTTTACATGATCCTTATACGCATCCCATGTTTTCATTTCTTTACAGCCTCCTTTCGGCGTAAATAATCATTGCGTTCTGCTTTCGCCTGTTCAATTTCTCTCTGCGGTGTCTTCTGCGTCTTTTTTCGGAAATGATGAAGCAGGACAAAGGTGTTGTTCTCGTAATAGAAATAGAACACACGATTGTTCCCCGGACGCAGCTCCCAAATGTTTTCCTCTATATGCTTTGTAATATTGTCCGGTTGCCGCGTTCCATTATTTTGAAGAAGTTCAATATACAGTGTTATCTGACGATACTGTATTCGTGCGTCCTTATTTGTCGCTGCTTTTTCCCGCAGTTCTTCAAGGAAGTCCCAAACATCGGACTCACCGTTTTCCTTCTCGTAAAACTCAATGCTGTACATATTCTTTTCTTCTCCGGGTTGCTTCATTCGTTCCATTATTATGATAGCACAAATGCTATCAAATGTCAATCCCTTTTTCGCATTTTTTCTTTTCCGCAGATTTCTTTTTTTCGGCAAATTGCCCGCGCTCGATCTCATTGACCACCATCTCGACCACACCGCACCGCTCGGCAATGTCCTCACACAGCTTCATCTGCTGACGCAGTTCCGCCATCTGTGCGGTCAGGTCATAAATGATTTCCTTGGTAGGCTGCATGGCGGTGCTGTCGTGCATACGGCGCAGGCGGTTGCGCTGTTTCGCGCGCTCATACGCAAGAGTTTTGAAACGGGTTCCGATATTCTCCGTAAAGTGCTGCAAGTCCTCTGCCGTCACAATGCCATTGGCGGCAAGGAGCTTGGCTTCCTCGCTGTACCGTTTCATTTTTCTTGCGTCATCCCGCATTGCCGCATACGCCGTCCGGTCAAACGGGCGCACCTCATGCGGGAAGTGCTTTAAGAGATACGCATAGTGGCGGTAAAGCCCTACGATACCCGTTGCGCGCTCCCGTTTTTGGTAAACAAATGCCACGCGAACCGGGCGCGGTCTGTTTTCATAATTGCAACGGCATCGCTCCCATATCTCATCCTCGGAATATCCGTCACCGAGCCGATCAAGGCGAAAGAATTTCTTTCCCTCGTCCGGTCGGATGCGGAGAAAGCTCCCGCGGTATTCCAGAATATATCCCCGGTTCTGAATCTCGATTTGAAACTGCCGGAAGCTCGTCGCATATTCAAGCACAGCGTCGATGTCCGTCCGTACTGCGTCGCGCTGGGAAGTACCGTCCTTGTCACCGAGCCATGCTTTATACTGCTTGGACCCGCGTCCGGGATGTTCGATCACCGACAGCCCGTAATCCTCACAAAGATCGTCCGAAACCTCACGCATTTTGTAGTAGGTTGCTTTCTGGTCGTAATACCGTTTGCCGTCCGTAAACGATATCTGTCTCCAAGGACCGTGATAAAACCGGCTGCACCTCGTCTGCCGGCGTAATCACTGTCAAAGTGAAGATAGATGGCTTTCGTGTCGGGATACTCACGCAGAAATCGCTCCAGCGAGGCGGGAATCCGGAAGTCTTTTTCGTTCTTTCCGGGCAGATACACACCCGAAAGTGAGAGCATATGAAAGCGCCGAAAGTCCAATCCCCGGCGCTTCATAATCGTTGCAAAAGACAACAGGTCAATGGCACTTTCAAACACACTGACAGAAGTACACGGTACCCGTGCTTCGGAAAAGAAGCAATAGCTCCGGTCACTTCCGTAGGTGTCCTTTTTGTTTGGCGTTCCGTCTGTTGCGCGTTCCGAGCATTGGCGCACATTTCCGTTTTTGTCCTTTCCAAAGAAAAGAGCCGCTCCGGTTTTCACCGACTCGGCTATCTGCTTTTGTTCTATGAAGTTGTCTATGATTTCCCCGTCAATGCCTCTTTCCTGTAAGTAATCCTTTACGGTTTTACAGTCAAAGGTGTATCGCGGGAGAGCCGGCTGTGTGGGCTTCTCATGTTTCGATGGAGGCGTTATTCGGACGGCTGGCGCTTGATTCATAACGGCTTGCACAGCCGAAACAAAGTCCATGCCAAGTCCTTTTACAAGATAATCCAGCGCCGACACGCCGCCAATCCCACGACTCCACCAATACCATTTGCCGTGCGAAATTTTGAGACTGTCATGTTCCCTTGTGCAGTATTCCTCCGCACCGCAGCGGACAAGTTCGTTTGGCGCAGTTGCCTGAAGGTAGGAAAGAAGATCGACCTTGCGTGCCTGTTCCACCACATCGGGTGTTACATAACGCGGCATCTTATCTCCCGCCCTGTCTCAGTTTTTCTTTGAAAGCAGCCCGAAGTTTTTCGTTTGCCGTGCAGGAAATCATGTCACAGATCGTGCCCATATACGCCATTTCCGTATGCTCCCAGCGGTCAAAAATGGCTTTCAAAGCGTTGTCGCATTGTAGCAACGCCTGTGCCTGTTTTTCACTCAGATCGTGTTCCTCAAGTGCCAGAACAATGTCCTGTTTCGTTGCATAGGCGTATGCGTGTTCCAGAATTTCTTCGGGCGGCATGGCAAGCAGTTCGTTCTCATACGCTTCCATTTCCGCCGAGACTTTTTCGTAAAGATTTCGGTTCAATGCTTCTTCATTATCTGTCACAGACATCCCTCGCTTTCTCTTTTCGTACTTCTTCTGCTGTGGAATCCGTGATTTCAAAATCTCCCCAACAGACATTCCCTTCCGCGATTTTTTCTTCCGCCTTAGCTTCCGCTTCTTCTTTCGATTCAGCTTCCACCTCGTAGTATCCGTATTCCAATACGCTGATACGGACACTGTATTTCTTTTTTGTGTTACTCATGTTTGCTCCTTTGTGAAATAGAAAAAGCCACTTAATTTCGCTTGGAAAATTAAGTGGCTGTGCCAATACCTTTATTTTTCTTTGAGACCAAAGAGTATGGCAATTTATTCTTTTGTTTCATCCACAAGAGCCTTACAAGCCAGCCTCATTGCAATTTTGAATCCGGAGATAAATGCTTCCCGCTCGGCAACTGCGCTTGCCGCAAGTGCGCTTTCACAGTAATCCTCGAATTTTTCATTCTGTTTATCAGAAAGTGTCTTCGCCAACTCCTGCTGTTTCTTGATTTGCCGGTGTCTCAGTTCCTGATATTCCGGATTATCTTTCGTCAGATTCTCCTGTGGAAGAATTTCTCCATTCCACAACTCTTCGATTATATTTTTCATAACACATCACCTCATGATATATTGCTTTTGCCTATCTCGTTTTCGCAAATTCATTATCTTTCGTCCCTATCGTCTCTCTTTTTAGGAGGACAGGCATTTTCCCACGCGCGATTTTCGTACAAACGGTCTGCTGTTCGTTGTAAGGATGCCATCGCGTCATCAAACGAAATCCTATCCTGTTCTCTTAAAACATACTGCCGTTGCATCGTGGAATAGGCATTGCGGACAAGCTCATCCTGAGCCGCATCTTCAAAAAAGCGGAACTGATTCGGGGCAACATAAGGGATTCCATCGTGCCGTTCCTTCTCTTCTTCCATGCGGATATTCAGCAATTGCTTCATCAGCGTTTCGTTTTTCTCAAGCGAAAGAATGCTTGGATGCCTTTCCAATACTGCAAGATCGTAAATATGCTTTGCCGCTTCAAATGCTCTGTGTCCTTCTCCGGACGCTCTCACATACGCTTCTGCGGCAAAAAGTTTGTCCACAAAAATTCTTTCCAGCGTAATCGTCAAAACAGAAAACGGATAAACAGCGTATCGTTCTTCCAGTATCTTTTTCTGCTCCGGCGTCGCATATTCGTAAAGCATCGCCGATACCTCCATCGCTTCTGTCGGCTCGCTTATCGTAAAAGAAGTTGCCTCCACCTTCAGCTTTCCGAAGCGTTGCAGTTCATCGTCTGCGTCGTATGCCGTTACCGGTTCGTATTCATAAACCGCCATAATCTCAGAGCGGTGGCTGAATCCAAGCTCCGGATCTCTCGGCAGGGATGCATATCTTTTTGATGCTTTTTCAAGGCGCTTGTCTCCCTGCGTCCGACTGCAACCGCGTGTATCAACGGAAAGGTCAATATCTTCGGAAAAGCGGTTGGTCATTTTCAATGCCTTATACAGTGCCGTTCCACCCTTGAAGTATGCCGGAAGCCCCTCGCTTTGAAAATCGGAAAGCTCCTTTAAGAACATGAGACATAATAATCTTTTTCCAAAACATCCGCGCGATAGCCGGTTCTCTTGTGTACATCTTCCAACAATACGCGGAATGCGTTTTTATCCAAATGCAAATTCATTGAATATTTCCTCCTTCTCTTGCCGTGTGTGCAAGATGAATCAGTGTGTTTTTTCCGTAATACGCATCGGCATAAGCAAGCAAAGCGCCGTATTGCAGCTCCCGTTTCCGGATATACTGCGCCATCATCAGATAGGGGCGGTCACTGTCAACCGGGGCTTTGTCGAAATCCTCCATTGCATCAAGAATTTGAAGATACAGCATATTCTCCGCCGTTATTTTCACTTTCGGAGGACGAATGACTACTTCCAGTTTGGCGTCATACCGTGTACCGTTCTTTGCTGTATTCGTCGCAAGCTCCCGACTTCTCGGAAGCTGTGTGGTAAGTCCCAAGCGATTCATAAAGGTAAGCCCTGTTTCATAGCCCTGATGGTTCAAAAGATATTTGTCAACGATCAGGCGTTCAGTATTGATACCAACCTCTCCGAACGGCGTATTCTCAGTCAGATAATAGATTCCTTTTTGATAAAAACGAAGCTTGGTTTTCGGGTCTCCGTCCAAAATCCGCTTGATTGCGACAGCAACGGCGGCACTGGCTTTCGTTTCCGGCAACCGATATTCCTTTGCCAATGCAAGGGCAATGTCCGCCGAATAGATCGGCTGACCGACCTCTTTTTGACGGATATAGTTTGTAATAAACTCTGTATAGCCCATTTCAGTGCCTCCTTTCGTGATATATTATTTACATAACAAGATTTCTTTATCCGTTATTATTATATCACGCATCTGTGATTTTGTCAATGCGCTTTTGAAGATTTTTCGGTATACACCGGCAATATTTTGCGCCGCTTGCTCTTTATCGCTCGTCCCGATCTTCGATATCTCGTGTAATATCTTGATTTTCCGGGCGGCTTTCTTTCGATTCGGAAGCGGTTTCATCGCCGTCCATTTCACCGTCAACCAATTCGTTTTCCGGCTTGTCCATGTTGAGTTCTGCGTTGAGTTCGTCAAGGCGTTTCAGCTTTTCCGTTAGTTCTTCCTCACGTGGAAACGGCGTTGCCACTTCCCGCTTGGCATTTTCAATCTGCTGTTTCAGCTCCGCAAGCCGCTCCTTACAGTGGCACTGCTTTGTAAAAAATGAGTCGATTGCATTATCCAAACGGGTAATAATACCGTTAGCGTCCTGTCCGAGCGTGACGCGATGCCCCAATTTTCCTCGGAGCATCATGAAAAACTCCCGACCGAATATGTCGAACCCGATTTCGGTCTTGAAACCTCTGTATTCCCCAAGCGGTCGGAGATCGGGATTGGTCATCTTCTTGCAGAATGCAAGGATTGCCTTGCCCGCTTCGGCTTTGACCGTGATCTCTTTGCCTTGTACAATCATGGGGGAAAAGCCCTTGTCGTCCTTATGCGTGTTTTCCTTAGCGATTTCAATATCTGCGCCATATCCCGCAATGCGTTCTTCCTCTTCGGAAACTTCTTTCGGAAAATCCTTGAACAGCTGATCCTCCAGCATATACCTCTCGGACAGATGGGCAGACTTTTGCAGTTTCAGTTTTGCCACATCCGCGTCAAGCTGCATCTTCTCCATAATCTTCGGATTTCCGCTTGCCAACGCCTTAATCTCGGCATAAGACAGCGCCGTATCGTCCACATCTTCGGCGCAGCGCACGGGAGACTTTGAAGTCATGATCTGGCTGATAAATTTCTGCTTACTTTCCAAAAGCTGATACATATATGCGTCAAAGGTTCCCTCCGTGACATAGCGGTATATCTCCACCTCCGGATTGCTGTTGCCCTGACGGACAATTCGACCAAGCCGCTGTTCCAAATCGGACGGTCGCCACGGTACATCCAGATCGTGAAGCGCTATCAGACGCTCCTGCACATTCGTGCCGGCTCCCATTTTGAAAGTAGAACCCATCAATACTCTGACCTGTCCGCTTCGTACCTTGGAGAACAGGTCTTTTTTCTTTGCATCGGTATCTGCATCATGGATCAAGGCAATCTCGGATTCGGGTATCCCCTCCTCTATGAGTTTTTTCTTGATGTCATCGTACACATTGAACTTACCGTCATGATGCGGCGTGGAAAGGTCGCAGAATACAAGCTGTGCGGATTTCTGCTCCGCCGTTCGCTTCCAAATATCCACGACATTGCGAACGCAGTGGTTGACCTTGCTTTCTTCAAAGTCCGGCAGGTCGGGATTCAGTAGCCTCTGATCCAACGCGGCTTTTCGCCCATCATTCGTTATCAAAAGCATATTATCCTCATCCGACGATACCATGTGCGAATGAACTTTTGCTGCTCTGTCCGCAAAGGACTGCACCATCTCTTTCTGAATCTCGCTGGACGGCTCTTTCTCAATATGAAAATTTGCCCTCGGGACGGGGAGATTCAGCATATCCGCCGTTTGTACATCGGCAACCTCCTTGAACATCGCCATGAGTTCGGGAATATTGAAAAACTTTGCAAAGCGGGTTTTGGCTCGGTAGCCGGTTCCGGTAGGGTCAAGCTCAATCGCTGTCACCGTTTCTCCGAAGGTCGAAGCCCATGCGTCAAAATTGGTCAATCCCTTTTCTTTCAGCGCGTCATATTGCAGATACTTCTGCATGGTATAAAGCTCCACCATCGTATTGCTGATCGGCGTTCCCGTTGCAAAGGTTACGCCCTTTCCGCCCGTGATTTCATCGAGATACCGGCACTTCATATAAAGATCGGAGGACTTCTGCGCTTCGGTCTGCGAGATACCTGCCACATTCCGCATTTTTGTGTATGCGGCGAGGTTTTTGTAAAAGTGTGCCTCATCCACAAAAAGCCGGTCAACACCGAGCTGTTCAAAGGTCACGACATCATCCTTGCGGCTGCGGTCATTGAGCTTGTCCAGCTTCAACTGTAGCTGCTTCTTGGTTTTCTCAAGCTGCTTGATGGTAAAGCGCTCCCCGCGACTTTCCTTGAGTTCCGAGATACTGTCCATCAGCTCGTCAATTTCGTTTTGCAGCATCATTGACTGACGCTCTGACGACATGGGTATCTTCTCAAATTGGCTGTGCCCGATGATAATCGCGTCATAATCTCCTGTTGCAATCCGGGCGCAGAATTTTTTGCGGTTCTTGGTTTCAAAATCTTTCTTGGTAGCGACAAGAATATTGGCAGACGGATATAGTTGCAGATATTCACTCGCCCATTGGTTGATCAGGTGATTGGGGACAACGAACATGGATTTACTGCAAAGCCCCAACCGCTTGCTCTCCTGCGCGGCGGCTACCATCGTAAAGGATAGCGATAGGTAATCCTTTGGGCAGGATATGCAGTCGCAGGCTGCATATCCGCTCCTCCAGATTTTTCCCCGCTCCAAACCGTGCGTGACAGTTTCCCATCACACGGCTTTCCATCGTCAACAATTTTTATGGCAATCTATACATCAAACAGATTTGCCCTTTAGAAAACGAGTAAAGGCATCTCTGCCATTTCCCGTAGCTTATTGAGCTTGTCCAATTGCTTTTTGTTGGGCTTGAGTTCATCCAGATATTTCTTTATTGTTCGTTCATTGCTTGAATGGATGAGAATATGAACTACGTCCGAAACAATAATCAGATTTTGATAGCTATCATCTCCGCCGAGCGAAATCGGCTTTTTATGATGACAGTCAATCTGGTTTACATCGAGTTCTATTCCCGATACTGCACATTTGCCTTTTTGAGCAACATAGAGAGCAATCCGATTGTCGTTATACGCAACGCTTTGCTTTCCGCTCGGACTGTTCATAAGGTGATACAACACTTCCATATTGGTATCGGCTAAATTTTTGTGAATTTCCAACCGCCCCTGTGGCGTGTATTTGTTAATTCCCCCCTTTTTGTCCATAGGCACTCTGTGCTGTACATAAGCAATGGGAACTACGGCGTGTCCGTTCAGGTATCTCACCTCCCGGCTGGTGCCGTATTTTTTCTTTGATATACTTGTTTGTTATCTTGCCTTTCTTTTGCAATCGGTGTTTTAGTCTGTTGTAAAGGCTCTTTTTGACATCAAAAGCGATTTTGTGAATGTCCAAATTCACATGAGTTGCAATGCAATAATAATTGTGAATGCCAATGATATAGGCGTTGTATTTTTGTATAAGCCTATATTCAACACCCTTATCATAGGTCTGCCGTAGTTGACCGATTATTTCTTTGCTTTTATCTCGGATTTTCAGCAATGCCTTGTCCTTAATATGCGCTTCTATAACAAATCTTGCTTCACCATTTGGCTTTTTACCTTTTTCACGGACTTTCAGTTTGAAGCCGAGAAATTCAGAGTAATGCCTTTTTACAT
>CAYPRM010000038.1:0-11857 GCA_964413365.1 uncultured Lachnospiraceae bacterium
ATACACGGCAGCTCGTGTGCTGTCGGAAGGAGACGCTATGAACAAAATACTCAAGATATCAATAGTCGTAGTTCTCTGCCTCATCGTCGTGCTCATGATCACGCTCTTTGCGTGCAATCAGACGGGCGGAAACGGTGATGACAAGACCACTACCACGACTACTACCACGACTACTACAAAGGACCCCGAGCCCTGCACGGAGCACGTTGACACCGACAATGACGGCAAGTGCGACGAGTGTGGTGAGGACATGCCCAAGGCTCCCTGCACGGAGCACGTTGACGCTGACAATGACGGCAAGTGCGACGAGTGCGGTGCGGAGATACCTACCTCGGATTTCACCGAGGCGAACGATACTGTTTACGTAATTGCTCTGGAGCTTAACATTCGTACAAGCCCCAATGCGGACAAGTCCGATAATATAAAGTCCTCCGCCAAGTACGGTGAGACTCTCAAGAGAACGGGATTCAGCGAGGACGGCTGGACAAGAATCGACGTTGACGGCACGGTCCTCTACGTTCGTTCCACCTACGTTACCACGGAAAAGCCCATACTTGAGAGCGATTTCAAGGATGTGGACGATGTTGTATACGTTACCAACGAGGAAGGCTTGACCATGCGCTCCACTCCCTTCTGGGATCAGAGCGGTATGAACTCTCTCACCTCCTTCCCCTACGGAAAGGTCCTCAAGAGAACGGGTATTGCTACTCATAAGGACAGCGAGGGCATCACATGGTCGAGGCTTGAGATAGATATCGAGGTAGAGGGCGAGGACGGCAAGACCGAGACGAAGGTCGTTACCGCTTATGCAAGCTCCAAGTACCTTGACACAAAGAAGCCCAACGAGGTCGATCCCGACAACGGCATCGAGTTTGAGCCGAGCTATGATATCATTACTGTAAAGGCTACGTCCTTTATTCTCAGAAGTGCGGCTATATTTGATGATTCTACAAATGCAGGTAGCGTCGGTGAAGGCACGAAGCTTCAGGCTATCGCCAAGGGAACTGAGTCCGACGACGGTACTGTTTGGTACAAGGTCGAGTACGAGGGCAAGATCTACTATATAATCTACAACACGAAGTTCGTTACCTGTACCGAATACAAGGGTGAGACCAAGACTGTCAAGGTCTACGACGACAAGGTTTCGATCACGCTTCCCACTTATTTCGTAAAGACCGCAGAGGACAACCTCGGGCACTATTACGAGAGCTCCGATGCGCTCGTAGTTATCGGCTACGTTGAGAACACCAACGAGGATATTAAGAGTGCAACGGATCTTGCTAATGCAACGGTAGCCGGTATGGAGTTTACAGGCGCTGCGCCCACGGTAAATACTTATAAGGGCGTTGTGTACTTCGCCTTCTCCACCATCTCGACCGACTCCACCACGGGCGAAAAGAGCTCCGTTCTTACGATCGTTACGTTCACCAAGGGTAGCGGCGAGGGCTACGCAGTCGTCGAGTTCCATTGTGACGAGGCAAATTACGATAATCTCAGCAAGGATTTCCTCGATTACGCTACGTCTATAACCGTGAAATGATCCTTTAATTTGTATATCTTTGTATATCTTCACCCCCGAGGCATACCTCGGGGGTGTTTTTTGGGGTAGTGCGGGTGAGATCAACGGATCTTGCATGAAAAAGATTGGATTTTACAAAAAAACAGACTCGGAGGAGTCTGTTTTTTTATATTGGTTTTGATTTCCGGATCATCATTCTTGATCGCTGCCGATCCGCTCGAGGGCTTGCTTGATCTCGGAGTAGGAATAGCCATAGCGGAGGAGGGCGGCGATCATTTTCTTTTTTTCGTCGGGGGATACGGGCACGGTGCGGTATTTTTTGCTGATGAGGGTAGCGCAATTATCTATCAAGGTATCCTCGTCGATGTGCGAGAGGTGCTCATTGATATATTTTTCGGAATAACCCTTTGCGGCGAGCTCCTTACGTATTCTTGACCTGCCCCAGAGCTTGTTCAGATACCCTCTCACCGCACGCTCGACGTCGGCGTTCTCATTGATCGCGCCAATTTCCTCGAGCCTTTCTGCGGCACTCTCCGCGCTCTCACGGTCTATTCCCTTCGCTCTGAGCCTTGATACAAGTCGACGCCTTGAGGACGGCGAATAGGACAGCAGATCGCTTCCCTTTCGGACTGCGACGCACACTCCCGAGAGTCTTTCCATTTCGTCGAGCTGCTCCTCGCTCAAGATCGCTCCGCGCGACAGTCCAAGCTCGAAATATTGCTCGGTAAAGAGCAGGAGCTTTCGCTTCTCGCTCCTTCCCTCTCCGTCGGAGATCTGCACGGTGAGCACCATCTCCGCACCGTTACCTGTGGCGTTAACGGAGGTTATCTCGATCCTCATCCGCATCAATCCTCGGAGATGGTCTCGATCTCGAAGCTATCGTCGTCTCCGTCGTCCTCATCAAGCTCGAATTCCTCGCTCTTCGCTACAAGCTGATCCGCCATGGAGCGCACCTTCGCCTCCAGATCGTCCATCATCTCGGGCGAGCTCTCAAAGACCTTTCTTGCGTTATCCTTACCCTGTGCAAGTCGCTCGCCCTCGTAGGAGAACCACGAGCCGCTCTTCTTGATAAGTCCGAGCGTGATCCCCATATCTATTAGCTCGCTCGACTTGGAAATTCCCTTTCCGTAGAGGATATCGAACTCCGCGACCTTAAAGGGGGGCGCGACCTTATTTTTAACTATCTTACACTTCACGCGGTTGCCGTAAACGTCGCTGCCGTTCTTGAGCTGCTCGGTCTTACGGACGTCGATCCTGACGGACGAATAGAACTTAAGCGCTCTTCCGCCCGGTGTGGTCTCGGGGTTACCGTACATTACGCCGACCTTTTCACGGAGCTGGTTGATGAATATGACGACGGCGTTGCTCTTGGAAATGACGGACGAGAGCTTTCTCATCGCCTGCGACATGAGTCTTGCCTGAACGCCGACCATCGCCGCGCCCATATCGCCGTCTATCTCCTGACGGGGCACGAGCGCCGCCACCGAGTCAACGACCACGACGTCGATAGCACCCGAGCGCACGAGTGCCTCGGTTATCTCGAGTGCGTCCTCGCCACAGTCGGGCTGGGACACGAGAAGCTCATTTATATTAACGCCGAGCGCCTTTGCGTACACGGGATCGAGCGCGTGCTCCGCGTCGATGAACGCTGCCTCACCGCCCGTTTTCTGAACCTCGGCGATGATATGGAGCGCAACTGTCGTCTTACCTGAGGATTCAGGTCCAAATATCTCTATGATCCTTCCCCTCGGAACTCCGCCGATGCCGAGTGCAAAATCAAGGGAGAGCGAGCCTGTATGTATCGCCTGGACCTCCATATGCGTATTTTCGCCAAGCTTCATTACGGCTCCTGCGCCAAAATCTCTCTCAAGCTGTGCAAGTGCGGTCTTTAGCGCCTTCTTGCGGGCTTCCTTATCGTCTATCGGTGCTACCTTTGGGGGTGCGGTCTTTTTGTTTGCCATAGTAATTTCCTCCGAGATGAATCGAATTTTTTCTTTACGAGGACATTATACACCCTTTATATGCGTTTGTCAAGTCTTTTTTTCTTAAATCGGAAATATTTTTTTTATTGATTTTTGAAAAAGTGGTGAAAATTCCGATTTTGGAAATTTGCCGAATTATATTGACAAATTAATGCGGATATGTTAAAATATTAACGGTTTTTAAAAAGCCTATTAATTTTTTTAAGGAGATTATTTCCAAAATGGCAAACGTATGTGTAATAACAGGCGGTGGAAGTGGAATGGGACTTGAAGCTGCAAAGTGCATGCCCCATGATAAGATCATAGTTATCTCGGGCAGAACCCTCTCGAAGCTCGAGAAGGGCGTAAACGAGCTTAAGGAGCTTGGATTTGAGGCTTATGCCAAGGCTTGCGACACCTCCAAGCGTGAGAGCGTCAAGGAGCTTGTTCAATTTGCTCTCGGTCTCGGCGAGATCAAGAACGTTATCAACTCCGCAGGTCTTTCCCCTGCAATGAGCGATCCTGAGACGATCCTCAGAGTCAATGCGCTCGGAACGGTCTACGTCAACGAGGAATTTTCCAAGGTGATGAATCCCGGAAGCGTTATAGTTGACGTTTCCTCCAACTCCGCGTATATTCTTCCTTCCTTTATTATTAATAAGAAGGATTACAGACTCGCGGACACTGACGAGGACAAGTTCGTAAAGAAGCTTATCAAGAAGAGCAATATGGCAAAGGGCGACTACCAGAGAGCGGGCTTTGCTTACTCCCTCTCCAAGAATTTCGTGGTTTGGTACGCGCAGAAGTGTGCTTTTGAGTACGGCAAGCGTGGTATCAGAGTTTGCTCGCTCAGCCCCGGACTTATCGCGACCGACATGGGTAACCTTGAGGCGAAGGACGGCGGAATGCTCATTCCTATGAGTGCTGAGGAGAGAATGGGCAAGCCCTGCGAGCTTGGATTTGCTCTTGCGAGTGTAGCGGACGAGAGAAACGGCTACCTTGCAGGTGTCGATGTTCTTGTTGACGGTGGAAGCACCAACGGAATGAAGGAATTCAAGAAGAACAAGAAGTAATTTCAAATTAAATCAAGCCACAAAGCGGTTGCTTTGTGGCTTTTTGTTATTTGACGGTTTGCCTGCCGTGCGGATTTTCGTTGTCGAATGACACCTCATCCACCGCCGACGCGATTCCCCTCCCTCTTAGAGAAAGGCTCTGTTGAGCGTCCGCTTTGGCGACACGGGCGGCGTGCGGCGGTGGGCATTTGTTTTCGGAGAGAAGAAAAATTTTATCATATTGGATGGCGGTAATTTTACGAATCATCAAAAACGCACAAAGCCCCACGGTATTGTGGGGCTTTGTGGATTGAGGCTTGATATTAATTTCTAATTTTCAATTTCTAATTTCCAATTCTCAATTCCGCATCAGATCAAACGGTATCGTCGTCATCATTGAGGCGTTTTTCCAAAATTTCGGGTTTAGTCACGAGTACCTGACGGGGTTTATTGCCGTCGGGGGCGCTGACGTAGCCGAGGGCTTCCATACGGTCGATGATCTTCGCCGCTCTGCCGTAGCCTATTTCAAGTCTACGCTGCAGGAGGGATGTTGAGATCTTGCCCATTTCGATCGCGACGTCGAGCGCCTGCTTGAATTTGGGATCTACGCCCTCCTCACCCTGCTCGCCGTCGTCGTCGGAGTAGGTCGCGCCGCCTCCGCCGCCCTTCTTAGGATTGCCGCATTTAGCCGCTTCCTCCTCGAGCCTTCTGATAAATTCATCGTTGAAGGACACGCCGTCGTTATGCTCATTAATAAAGTCAACTATCCTCTCGACCTCTCTATCGTCGATGAATGCTCCCTGAACACGCATCGGCTTAGTCGAGCCTATGGGGGCAAAGAGCATATCTCCGCGTCCGATAAGCTTATCCGCACCTGCGGTATCAAGTATGGTCTTGGAGTCGACCTGCGATGCGACGGTGAACGCTATACGCGAGGGGATATTCGCCTTGATAAGTCCCGTAACAACGTCAACGGACGGACGCTGTGTACCGATTATAAGGTGTATTCCTGCGGCACGTGCCTTTTGCGCGATACGGCAGATCGCCGTTTCCACGTCATCAGCGGCGGTCATCATAAGGTCGGCAAGCTCATCTATGATTATAACGATATAGGGCAGGTATTCCTTTGCAGGATCGTTTGCGGTGAGTTCGTTATAGCCGGATATATTCTTCGCTCCGACGCTCTCGATAAGCTCAAAGCGTCTTTCCATCTCCGCGACCGCAGAGGCAAGTGCGCCTGCCGCCTTCTTAGGATCGGTAACGATCGGTGCGTAGAGGTGGGGAATGGATCTATAAGGCTGGAACTCGACCTTCTTGGGATCTATGAGTATCAATTTGACGTCCCTCGGGCTTGCCTTATAGAGTATACTCATAATGATACAGTTGATGCAGACGGATTTACCGGATCCCGTTGTACCTGCGATAAGCATATGGGGCATCTTACCGATATCGAAGTAAACGGAATTTCCGCCGACGTCCTTACCGAGGGCGGCTGTGAGCACGCTCTTTTTCTCGGTGAACTCGGGGGTATCTATCAGCGAGCGGAAGCCGACCGTTGCTGCGGTCTTATTGGGGACTTCTATTCCCACTGCCGCCTTATTAGGTATGGGGGCTTCAATTCTGACGCCCGTGGTTGCAAGGCTGAGCGCGATATCGTCAACGAGGTTCGCTATCGAGCGGATACGAACGCCCGTATCGGGCTTGAGCTCATATCTCGTGATCGTCGGTCCGCGTGAGTACGTGATCTCAGAGATGCGAACGCCGAAGCTCTTGAGCGTTTCCATAAGTGCGTTGGCGTTGGCGCGGATCTCCTCGATCGCGACCTTTTCGTTTTCGTTATTTGCGTAGTTCTTCAAGAGGTCGAGCGTCGGGGGGACATACTCGTGCGTAACGCTCTCGGGTACGACAGAGCCTTCCTCGCCATCGTCGGGAACTGTATCTATATCGGTCATTTCCTTGATATCGACCTCTAATTTTTCCTTCTTTTTCTTAGGTGCGGGGGCTTCGTCTTGCTCGGGCTCTTCATTAGGCTCAAAGTCCTTGGGGGGATTTTTGAAAATGGAATTTACGTCGATGCGCTCGCCGTCAAGCTGACTGTCGCCGTCAATATCGTCGATGTCATTCTCAAGGTCTAATTTCTTAAGCTTCGGCTCGTCAAAGGTCTCAGGCTCGGGATCTATAAAGCGCATCTCGCCGTATTTCTTCCTATCCCTCTTCTTTTTCTCCTCCATCTCCACGGCACGGCGCTCCGCCTCGGCAATACGCTCCTCCTCGAGCTGTCTCTCAGCCTCGCGCGCCTCTGCCTCCTCCGCTTCGAGTCTCTTTTTATCCTCGATGCGTGCCTGCTTTTCCTCAAGGCGTCTTTCCTTCTCGAGTCGCTTCTCCTCGGCGCGTCTTTCCTTTTCAAGTCGCCTCTCCTCGGCACGTGCCGCTTCCGCCTCGGCGTTCTTTTCCTTACGTCTTTGGCGCGAAAGCTCTATTCTGTACTTGATCCAGATCCCCATATTGCGCGGTGTCATGCCGAGCGAGAATATGAAGAATACCAGCGTCAGAGCGGACATTATGATCGCCGAGCCGACGGATCTGAACAGGTAGTACACGCACTCGCAGATCACGCCGCCGATAACGCCGGGGGACGCTATATTACTGAATGAATATTCAAAGAGCCTCTGCGGAAGAATAAATACGCTGAGGTCGGGATCTATCGAGGGCTTTATGAAGATATGTATCAGTCCCGAGAGGGATATCAGAAACAGTATCGCAAAGATCACCTTCGATACGACCATTCCGCCGTCGACGAATTTTCTCCAATTCACGGCAAGGTTGATGAGCATCAGCGGCATTACGAACGCGCAAAAGCCAAAGAGCCCGAGAAACAGGTTCTTCAAAAATACGCCTGCGATGCCGACATGCTCCTCGCCCGTTACGGTCGCAAACACGAAGCACGCCTCGAGCAGGATCGCGATCACTATATAAACGAATGGTAAAATTTGGTGGATAAGCTTATCGGACGGGCTATCGAACGTCAGCTGTGCTGTGTCCTTCCTGCTCTCGCCCTTCTTACCGCCCTTCTTCTTTACGTTTGTATCGGGGGATACATCATTTGCTTTCTTAGCCATATATCTTTCACTTCCTTGGAATTTGATTTACATAAAATATACATAGGTATTATATCATAGAAAATTTGATTTTTCAACTGCTTATTTGCAGAAAAGAGGTGAGATTTTATGAATTTTATCAAAAAATACCGTGCTTCTCTCGCCGTGGGGGCTATCGGGGGCTTAATGAACGGTCTGCTCGGTGCGGGTGGGGGAATTGCGATCACGTTCTATCTGCGAAGGGTGCTTTGCGACGGGGATAAGAACGACGTTTTTGCAAATGCTCTTGCGGTGATGCTCCCGTTGAGCCTTATATCGCTCGGGTACTATCTACTCGGGGGATATGTGGCGGTCGATATCTCCGTATTGCGGATGCTCCCCTCGGCGATCCTCGGCGGCGGCATCGGTGCTTTTTTGCTCGGGAGGGTGAGATCCAGGCTTCTGAATTTCGTTTTTTCCCTGCTTGTTATCGTGTCGGGGCTATTTATGCTCCTTGGTGCGTGATATGGGCGAGGTGCTGATCGAGCTTTTCATTGCGGTACTCTCGGGAATGGGGCTTGGGGGTGGCGGACTGCTCGTAATATATCTGACGCTCGTTCTCGAGCAGGAGCAGCTGATCGCACAGGGGGCAAACCTCGTTTTCTTTATTGCGACCGCCAGCGTGTCGACGTTCCTCAGCATACGGCGTGGGCGGATCGTATGGAGGGAGGTACTGCCGCTCATCATCGCAGGTATTCCCCTCTCCCTTCTCGGTGCGGCTCTCGCAGGTGCGATATCATCCACGCTGCTGCGGCGCATATTCGGGGGTATGCTCGCAGTCGGGGGTGGGATCTCCCTGCTCTCGGTATTTTTTAAGAAAGCTTAAACAAAAAAGCCCCTATTGGAGCTTTTTTGGAATGTATCAAGATCTATCTTATTGAGATATTTGCCGAGGCGAGGGTATCGAGTCCGAAGAGGAAGAGTATCTTATCCGCACCAAGGTCCGTGGCGAGGGATTCGATCGAGCCTGTATAGTATCTCGGATCGACGAGCTCGAGGTCATAGTGCTCGGCAAGGTAGGGTGCGAGGGAGTGGGCGTAGCTATCCTTTATCACAAGGAGCTTTTCCCTACTGCTCTCCCCCTCTCCGCTCTGCAACGTGATGCTGACGTGGGCGTTATTGCCCGAGAGGAAGGTGCTGTATTTATCCTTCACGTCAAGGTAGGAGAGGTCGTACATTCCGTCAAGGAGTCTGCCCGTATCGACGATCTCGACGCGGTATTTTTCAGCACTCACGGACGGTGCGGTGATGGTATCCGCTCCGACAAAGAAAAATCCCGAGGTGGAATAGGTCGTGCCGTGGAAACTATCGGAGAGCGTCATCTCGTCAAAGTGCTCCCTTGGGTACGGGGTATAGCCGAGCAGCCTCCCAAGCTCGACATACGCGGAGTACGCTCCGTCGGCGGTCCAATGATGGTCCGTTTTATAAAAGACCTCGCCGCCTCCATTCTGTGTGCGTGCGAGTGCATCTCGGAGGTCGGCATGATCATCTCCGACAAGCTCCCAGACGTACTCATTACGCTCGGTGGAATAATACTGCGGCATTTTGGCACTCAAGATATCGACCTTTCTCGGTATGAGCACGGACAGCACTTTGATGTCGCTCTCTGCGAGATTTTTGCTGAGTCTTTCCACTCTTGCGAGGTTCGATTTGAGGTAGGAATAATTTTCATCGGTATAATTACAGGTCTCGAGGAGATAGCCGTCCTTGCCGAGAAGGACGCCGTTATTCTCCCTCTTGCCTATTGCAAGCTCCGCTATTGCCTTAAGCTCGACAAGCTCCGTTCGGAATGTGATCTGGTCGGAGAGGTAGCTATGGAGCTGAGATGTATACGTACCGTCGAGCAGCTTTTTGACGGTAAATCGCGGTGCGGTCTGCAGGGCGCGGTTCTCCTCCTGCGAAAAGCTCCGCTCGGGCACAAAAATATAGGAGAACGAGAAAAAGAGCATTATCAATGCCACGGCTACAAGGAAAGCCGTATTCGAAAATCTGTTTTTCGATTTTTCCATTTATCATTCCTCCTATTTTAATGCTTGAGGATCGGAAAATCATCCGATCCCCAAGGAAACTTATTGCTTTACGGTTACTATGAATCCGCCGACATTATCGCCCGAGACGGTATAATTCTCGGGATCGGTATTCTTCGGTATCGGAATAGTCGTGGGATCGCCCGCGTACTCGACGTAGTAGACAAGGCATGTTCTACCCGACGCGCTCACGGTGAGGGGGCTTTGATACGTATATTCAGCCTTCAGCCTCTCGATATACTCGTCAAGGCAGATGCCCTGCTCGTACATATACGTTGCGTGCTCGACTCCGACGTAGCGCAGGCGCACTCTATCCTTACTGTTGAAATGGGTATGCTCGGAGCAGGCGTTCGGATAGCGAACGATGAAGCCGTACTCGTGAGCGTGCTCATATATCCAGCCGAAATCCTTTTTCAAGATCTCCTCGCTGATAAAGGTCTGATGTCCGTCGTCATAGCGTTTCAGAGTGAGGGAGTTGCCGAGTATATGGTCAGCCATTATCTGACCGTAATTCGCAAGGTCCGCCTCATATCCGTCCTTATCATCGTAAACGATGCTTGCATCATACCCTCCCCAAGCGATCTCAAGGTTACTTGCAGAGGTATCACTCGCGCTTGCGGTGTCGATCGTTTTACAGTAATCGAGCACCATTTTATTGAATGCGCTGAGTGCGGTCATACTGAGGTATATTTTATTGGACGAGAGTGAATAGGTATACTTACCTTCTATCTCCGTCAGAGCGGAATGCTCGGGGCTGCTCTGGTATTCCTTGACGTTCTCTATATCGGAAAGCTCTGCATCCTCTATGGAGTACGGGGAATCCTCGGTAACGAGCAGAAGTCCGCCGAGCTTTACGTCTGCGCGGTTGAGATAGATCGAATTTCCGTCGTTCACGGGGGACTTTGTCGTAGTGGTCTCCTTCGGCGGAAGTCTTCTTACTATTTCTGCGCCTATGAGAACAGCCATAAGTGCAAGTATCAATATTATTACGGCAAAGATCGCCACGAGGAGCTTTTGCCTTTTGCCCTTTGGCGAGCCGCCGCCCTTCCCTACGGGATCGAAGGCTCTCGTGCTTGAGTTCTTATTGCTCATTTTTCAGTCCTTTCCGCCACCGCTGTGGCTATATGCGATTTTTCCTTGAGAGAGGTCTCCCAAGGAAAAATCAAAGGTCTGTATTTTTAATTATTCAGCGTCCTTGATGGAGAAGTTCATTCTTCCCTTAGAGTCAACGCCCATATATTTTACCTTTACGGTATCGCCGAGAGCGAGAACGTCCTCGACCTTATCAATTCTTGTCTTTGCAATCTTGGAGATGTGAACGAGTCCCTCCTTACCGGGAACGTACTCAACGAATGCGCCGAACTCCTTGATGCCCGTTACCTTACCCGTATAGGTCGCGCCTACCTCGGGCTCGAAAACGATCGCGTCGATGCAAGCCTTAGCTGCAGCCGCGCTATCGCCGTTGACAGCTGCGATGCGGATAGTTCCGTCGTCCTCGATGTCGATCTTTGCGCCCGTATCGGCAACGATCTTCTGGATAACGGAGCCGCCCTTACCGATGACCTCACGGATCTTATCGGGATCGATATGCATAGTGGTCATCTTAGGAGCGTATCTCGAGACCTCCTCACGAGGAGCGGGGATAGCCTTAAGAAGCACCTCGTCGATGATATAATCTCTGCCGACGTGAGTCTGCTCAAATGCTCTCTTTATGATCTCGGGGGTAAGTCCGTCGATCTTAAGATCCATCTGAATGGAGGTGATACCCTTATGTGTACCTGCGACCTTGAAGTCCATATCGCCATAAAAGTCCTCAAGTCCCTGTATATCGAGCATTGTATCCCAGCTTCCGTCCTCGGCGGTGATAAGTCCGCAGGAGATACCTGCTACGGGTGCCTTGATCGGAACGCCTGCGTCCATAAGTGCGAGCGTGGAGCCGCAAACGGAGCCCTGAGATGTGGAACCGTTCGACGAAACGACGTCGGATACTACTCTGATAGCGTAGGGGAATTCCTCGGGCGAGGGGAGAACGGGGATGAGAGAACGCTCTGCAAGTGCGCCATGTCCTATCTCGCGGCGTCCGGGGCTACGAGCGGGCTTTGCCTCTCCTGTGGAGAAGCCGGGCATATTATAGTGGTGCATATATCTCTTTTCCTTATCG
>CAYPRM010000039.1:0-11795 GCA_964413365.1 uncultured Lachnospiraceae bacterium
AAAAACAGATCTTCTCACCTCGGATTTTTATTATGACCTGCCCCATGAGCTAATCGCACAGCATCCGATGGATAGGAGGGACACCTCACGCCTTATGGTCATCGACCGCAAGAGTGGGGAGATAAGCCACAGGCATTTTTATGATATCTGCGACTATTTGAGAGCGGGGGATACGCTCGTCATCAATGACTCAAAGGTAATTCCCGCAAGGCTCTACGGGCACAGCGAGGGCAGGGATGACGCAAGGATCGAGCTTCTTTTGCTCAAAAACCACGGGCTTGACATCTGGGAAACCCTCGTAAAGCCGGGTAAGCGAGCAAAGGTCGGCTCGCGTCTGACCTTTGGTGAGGGCAAGCTCACAGGCGAGATAGTGGAGATAGTGGAGGAGGGAAACCGCCTCATAAGATTTGAATATGACAGGGAGAAATATTCGAACGTGTATGAGATATTGCACGAGATCGGTACGATGCCCCTGCCGCCCTACATCACGGAGAGGCTTGATGACAGCAGCCGTTACCAGACGGTCTACGCGCGCGAGGAGGGCTCAGCCGCCGCACCCACCGCAGGACTGCATTTTACGCCCGAGCTTCTTGAGAGGATCAAGGCGATGGACGTTGCGGTCGTTCCTGTGATGCTCCACGTCGGACTTGGCACGTTCAGACCTGTTAAGGCGGACAGAATAGATGAGCATATTATGCACACGGAGCATTTTTCCGTTTCGCAGGAGAGCGCGGATATCATCAACGAGAGGAAGGCGCGCGGCGGAAGACTTATCTGCGTCGGAACGACCTCCTGCCGCACGATAGAGAGCGTCGCACGTGAGGACGGAACGATCCCTGCCTGCGAGGGAGATACGGGAATATTCATCTACCCAGGCTACCGCTTCAAGGCAATGGACGCGCTGATCACCAACTTCCACCTGCCCGAGAGCACCTTGCTGATGCTCGTCTCGGCGTTCTACGATAAGGAAAAAATGATGGACGCCTACCGCCTCGCCGTCGAGGAAAAATATAGATTTTTCTCATTTGGCGATGCGATGCTTATACAGTGATCTTATGCCGAAACGGTAAAAATATTTTGAAAGCCTGTTGACGATATGTGTTTTATACATATTGTATAGAAATACACTCATGGAGACTCGAAAAGCTCGGGAGCTCAAAAAATTCCGCCACTTGAATGATAGGAGTCGTTATTATGCTTCACGAGATCAAGAATGTAACGGCTCTTCCGAACTACAAGCTGAGTGTTCGGCTTTCGGAGGGGATCGCCAAAATTTATGATACGAAGCCCCTGCTTGACGGAATGTCACCAAAAATACAAACTAACGGATAGGATATATGAACACAAAAAAAGTACTCATAATATACACGGGCGGTACGATAGGAATGAAGCGTACAGAGCAGGGATATTGCCCCGCGCCCGATTTTCTTGAGGGAGAGCTTCGCACGATCCCCGATATGATGAGGGAGGATTTCCCTGCGTGGGATCTCTACGAGATGAGCCCTCTGCTCGACTCGTCGAACATGACCTTTGCAGAATGGAACGAGATAGCACACACGATATACGAGAGGTACGGCGAGTACGACGGCTTTGTTGTGCTCCACGGAACGGATACGATGGCGTACACCGCATCGGCGCTCTCGTTCATACTGCGCGGACTTCACAAGCCCGTGATACTTACGGGCTCGCAGATACCGCTCTCCGAGGTCAGGAGCGACGGCAGGGATAATCTCATAACCAGCGTGCTCATCGCGAGCGAGGGCGTTGTGGGCGAGGTCGCGCTGTATTTCAGCGGCAAGCTCCTTCGCGGAAATCGCGCGATGAAGATGAGTGCGGACGACCTTGTTGCGTTCGACTCGCCGAATTATCCCCACCTTGCCGAGGTCGGTATCACGGTAAAATACAACAGGGATGCGCTCCTTCGCCACAGGGAGGGCGCGGAGCTTGAATTTTTACCCTTCTCGAACGTCCCGATCGGCGTTCTCAAGGTCTTCCCCGGCATACAGTTCGGGCTTTTTGAGGAGATAATGACCGAAAAGCTCTCGGGCATCGTTCTCGAGACCTTTGGCGCAGGAAATATTCCGGGCGGCGGCGAGGGATTGCTTCCCATTATAAAAAAGGCGTTCGCATCCGGCTCGGTCATCACCGTCTGCTCGCAATGCCCTGCAGGAACGGTAACACTCGGAGCGTATGAAACAAGCTCTGCACTAAAGTCTGCAGGCGCGGTGAGCGGTAGGGATATGACCACGGAGGCGGCGGTCGCAAAGCTCTATCATCTTTTCAGCCTTGGTCTCTCGAAGAATGAGATCAAGCGAATGATGCAGAAAAATCTCTGCGGAGAGCTCACACATTGAGCGTATACGGATACGAATATGAGAATAGACAAATTTCTTAGCAATATGGGCATCGCCACACGCACCGAGAGTGCAAGGGCGGCACGCTCGGGCGGAATTTTAGTGAACGGCACTCCCGTAAGGCGTGCCGACGTGCATATAGATCCCGAGAGGGACGAGATATGCTTCTGCGGACGCAGGATAGCGTACAGAAAATACACATACATTCTTATGAACAAGCCCGACGGCGTGGTCAGCGCCACCGAGGACGGCAGGGACAGAACGGTCATAGATCTCCTGCCCGAGGAGCAAAGAAGGCTATCGCTCTTCCCATGCGGAAGGCTCGATAAGCATACGCTTGGTCTCGTTCTGCTCACCGACGACGGGGAGCTTGCCCACAGACTGCTCTCGCCGAAGCACCATGTAAAGAAGACATATCGCTTTGAGGCGAAGCACGCGCTCGGAGCGGAGGATGTTGCGTATCTTACACACGGTGCTACGCTCGAGGACGGATATGTAACGAAGCCCGCGGAGATAGAGCTTGACGGCGAGGGTGCGTCGGGATCTATCACGCTTACAGAGGGAAAATACCATCAGATCAAGCGTATGCTTGAGGCGGTGGACAACAAAATAACCTATCTTGAAAGGATCACATTCGGGCCCTTGAGCCTCGACGGCAGTCTTGGAAGGGGAGAATGGAGATATCTTACGGATGAGGAGATCGAAAGGTTAGAGGAATACAGATGAATATTATTGAAACACTTGCAGGTGAGCTGGGTATAGCTGCGGCTCAGGTCGAAAGGACCGTCGCGCTGATCGACGAGGGAAATACTATACCCTTTATCGCACGATACAGAAAAGAGGTAACGGGCTCGCTCGATGACGAGGTGCTCCGTAAGCTCGAGGAGAGACTGAACTACCTGCGCAATATAGAAAAGCGCAAGGCTGAGGTAACGGAGCTGATCCGTGCACAGGACAAGCTCACCCCCGAGCTCGAGGCGGCGATAAATGCGGCTGTAACGATCACGGAGATCGACGATATATACCGCCCGTACCGTCCGCACAGAAAGACGAGAGCGAGCGTCGCAAAGGAGCGTGGGCTTGAGCCTCTCGCACTTCTCATGCTTGAGCAGAGGCCGAGCTATGAGCCGTCCCTTGTGGAGGCGGCAGAGGGGTTTGTGAATCCCGAGGGCGGAGTTGAGAATGTCGAGGCGGCACTTTCGGGCGCTCGCGATATCATCGCAGAGAGCGTTTCCGATAATGCTGAATACAGGAAGGAGATCCGCCGCCTGACCTATAGCCTCGGACTTGTTGTGAGCAAGGCATCGACGGAGGAGGATTCCGTTTACGCACAGTATTACGATTACAGTGAGGCTGTAAAGAAGATCCCGAGCCACCGTGTGCTCGCAATACACCGTGGTGAGAAGGAGGATATCCTCAAGGTCGGCATCACCGTTGACAGCGAGGCGATACTCTCCTACCTCTACCGTGAAATGCTCACAGAAACCGATAGCGAGGCGAGGGAGCACGTAAAGCTCGCCATCTCCGACGGCTATGAGAGACTGATCGCACCGAGCGTTGAGAGGGAGATTCTGAACGACCTCTTTGACAACGCCTGCGAGGGCGCGATAAAGCTCTTCTCGGACAACCTAAAGCACCTGCTCATGCAGTCTCCGCTCAAGGGCAAGGTGGTACTCGGCTTCGATCCCGGGTACGTCAACGGCTGTAAGCTTGCCGTTGTCGATCCCCTCGGTAAGGTGCTCGATACGGGCGTAATATACCCAACCAAGCCGAAAAGCAGAGTCGAGGAAGCAAAGCGCATAGTCAGCAGAATGATACGCACGCACGGCGTTGACGTCGTGGCGATAGGCAACGGAACAGCGTCCAAGGAGAGCGAGATATTCATCGCCGAGCTTCTCCACGAGCTGAACTGCGGAACAAAATACATAATCGTCAGCGAGGCGGGCGCGTCCGTCTACTCGGCATCCAAGCTTGCGAGCGAGGAATTCCCCGACTTCGACGTAATGCAGCGCTCTGCGGTCTCTATCGGACGCAGACTTCAGGATCCTCTGGCGGAGCTTGTTAAGATAGATCCTAAATCCATCGGCGTCGGTCAGTATCAGCACGATATGAAGCCCGCACGCCTCGATGAGGCACTCACGGGAGTGGTCGAGGACTGCGTCAACAGCGTCGGTGTGGATGTAAATACCGCGTCGTATTCTCTCCTTTCCTACATATCGGGAATAAATACCACGAGCGCAAAGAATATAGTAAAATACCGCGAGGAGAACGGCGCGTTCAAATCGAGGACGGATATACTTAAGGTGCCCCGTATCGGTGCAAAGGCATTCGAGCAGTGCGCAGGATTTTTGCGCGTGCCCGATTCCGCACTCATACTCGATAATACGGGCGTCCACCCCGAGTCCTATGAGGCGGCGATGAAGCTCCTTGAAAAATTCGAATACACCGAGGACGATGTAAGGCAGAGCAAGCTCTCGATGCTTCCTATAAAGGCAAGGAAGTACGGTATAGCACGCCTTGCCGCGGAATTTGGAGTCGGTGAGCCGACGCTCGTCGACATTATAACCGAGCTTGAAAAGCCCGGACGCGATATCCGCGACAGCTTCCCGACGCCGATCCTCCGTGACGATATTCTCGGAATTGAGGATTTGAAGCCCGATATGGTGCTCACAGGAACGGTCAGAAACGTCATAGATTTCGGCGTTTTCGTCGATATCGGCGTGCATCAGGACGGACTCGTCCACATATCCGAGCTCTCCGATAAGTACGTCAAGCACCCCTCACAGGTCGTCTCCCTCGGAGATAACGTCAAGGTCAAGGTGCTCTCCGTCGACGTCAAGAAAAAGAGAATATCCCTCTCGATGAAGGGGCTGAATTGAGATGCAGACAAGGGAGGAGGCTCTGCGCCGACTCGGAAGGTCAAAATTCAGAAGCAGATTTCATCTGAGCGAGCAGGACAGGGAATACGTGAGGCAGAAGGGAATGGACACCGTTCGCACACACGCGGAGGACTTCGTGAGAGATAAGCTCGCACCCGCCGAGCCAAAAAACGACGGCAAGCAGACACCGATGCGAGGTCACCCCGTCTTTATTGCAATGCACGCCACAGCCTGCTGCTGTCGCGGATGCCTGAATAAATGGTATTCCGTGCCTCTCGGAGTGGAGCTGACGGAGGATCAGCAGAAAAGGATCGTCGGGCTTCTCATGCTCTGGATAGAAAAGCAGCTTGATTCCGAAATATGATCTTAACATACCGCAAATACACTGCGATAATGAACGCCTCGGGACGGCGATAACGCTTCCCGAGGCGTTTTGACGGTAAAACTTGGTGCAATTTGCACAAAATTCCAATCAAATCCCACGCCTAATTTGTCGTGTTTTTGAGAAAACTAATTGTTGACAAAAGACCTCTTTTGTGTTATTATAGATTGGTAAGGGATGCCCCATTAGCTCAGAAGGTAGAGCACATGACTTTTAATCATGGTGTCCGGAGTTCGACTCTCCGATGGAGCACCAAAAAAATCACCAAGCGAAGGCTTGGTGATTTTTTATCCGATCCGAAGGATCGGTATGTGATCACGCTCATGGGGCGTGTATGTAATCCGCACTCTGTGCGGTATGGCATCACGCGTCAGCGTGCATTGTCCGATCCTTCTGATTACGGCTTCGCCATTGATCGTATCAGCCTGCGGCTGATCAATAAAAAAATCAATATTTCATAAAAAATCCTTGTATTCTTAAAAAAACTGTGCTATAATTTATAAGGAAGAATTTTTACTCTTATAAAAAGGAGAATTGATATGAGAAAAACAAAGATCGTTTGCACAATAGGTCCTGCATCCGAAAGTGAGGAAAAGCTCCGTTCGCTGATGCTTGCGGGAATGAATGTTGCACGTCTCAACTTTTCGCACGGCGATCACGCCGAGCACAAGGCGAGAATAGAGAGAATCAAGAAGGTCAGAGATGAGCTGGGCTTGCCCGTGGCGATCCTTCTCGACACCAAGGGCCCCGAGTACCGCATAAGAACGTTTGAGGGCGGCAAGATATTCCTCAACGACGGCGACAAATTCACCTTCACGACCGAGGAGATCATCGGCAATCAGGAGCGTGTTTCTGTCAGCTACAAGAACCTCCCCAATGACCTTGAGGTCGGCAACAAGATATACGTAAACAACGGACTCATCCACTTCGTCGTAGAGGAGCTCACCAAGACCGACGTCATCTGCCGTGTAACCGCAGGCGGAGAGCTCTCCGACAGAAAGAGCATGAGCTTCCCCGGCAAGGTGCTCAAGCAGGTCTACCTCTCCGAGGCGGACAAGAAGGATCTGCTCTTTGGAATAGAGAACGACGTTGACTACGTTGCGTGCTCCTTCGTTTCCTGCAGACAGGACGTTGAGGACGTCAGAAATTTCCTTGACGAGAACCACGACGATAATATAAGTATCATCGCAAAGATAGAAAATCAGCACGGTGTTGACAATATCGACGAGATATGTCAGGCGTGCGACGGCATTATGATAGGCAGAGGCGATATGGGCGTTGAGATACCCTTTGAGGAGCTTCCCCAGATACAGAAGCACCTCATCACAAAGTGCCGCCTGCTCGGTAAGCGTGTCATCACCGCGACCGAAATGCTCGAGTCCATGATACACAACCCCCGTCCCACCCGTGCGGAGATCAGCGACGTCGCTAACGCAGTTTACGACGGCACGAGCGCAATAATGCTCTCGGGCGAGACCGCAATGGGCAAGTATCCCGTCCTCGCCGTCCAGACCATGGCGAAGATCGCGGAGTATACGGAGAATTCCATAGATTACGGCAAGAAGTTCTTTAGCACGGAGTTCCAGATCGGTAATTCCGTCGACGCAGTATCCCATGCGACCTGCTCTATGGCTATCGACCTTAAGGCAAAGGCTATCGTCGTTTGCTCGCTCTCGGGCAGAACGGCAAGAATGGTAAGCCGCTTCCGTCCCCCCGTGGACATTATCGCACTTACCGTTGATCCCAAGAGCGTGCGTAAGCTCTCGCTCTCGTGGGGCGTAACGCCGATCCTCTCCGAGGAGGTTCCCACCACCGATGTTCTGTTCTATTCCGCACTTAAGACCGCGAAGAAGACATTTAATCTCCAGAAGGGCGATCAAATCGTCATCACAGGCGGTATGATCAACGGAAAGAGCGGTAACACCAACCTTATTAAGGTAGACACGATCTGATATACTATGGGAAACATCAACGACATAAAAAACGGCGACCTCACCGAGAGGAAGGTCTCCGAGAATTTGATATTTGACGGTAAGGTCCTTCACATCTACTGCGACGATATAGTCCGTCCCGACGGCAAAATGTCAAAGCGTGAGTACGCAAGGCATGACGGTGCGGTCTGCGTCGTTCCCCTCACGGACGAGGGCGAGGTCATCTGCGTGGAGCAGTACAGGTACGCCGTGGGCAGAACGGTCCTTGAGCTGCCTGCAGGCAAGCTTGACTATATCGGCGAGGACAGAAGGGACGCCGCGCTGCGCGAGCTTCGCGAGGAAACGGGCGCACTCTGTAAGACTCTTACCCACCTTGGCGACATATTGACCTCACCTGCAATAGTCAGCGAGAGGATTTCAATGTACCTTGCGGAGGGCTTGACCTTCACCGACACCGATTACGACGAGGGCGAGTTTATAAGGATCGTGAGGATCCCACTTGATGAGCTCGTGGATAAAATAATGCGCGGCGAGATCGAGGATGCGAAAACGCAAGCCGCAGTCCTCAAGGTCAAATATCTCAAAAATCAATAAATGCAAAGGGCAAATGTACTGTTTGCCCTTTTAATGAATATATGAATATAAGTCAGCGGAGAGTTAAAGGATATGAAAAAATTACTTGTGGTCGACGGCAATTCGATAATCAACCGAGCCTTTTACGGCATCAGACTGCTCTCAAATAAAAAGGGAATATACACAAACGCGATATTCGGAATGATAAATATCATTATGCGTCAGGTCGAGGCACTTCACCCCGACTGCGTGGCGGTCGCGTTCGACCTGAAGGCACCCACCTTCCGCCATAAAATGTACGGCGAGTACAAGGCGGGCAGGAGAGGGATGCCCGAGGAGCTTGCGATGCAGTTTCCGTATGCAAAGAGGGTACTCTATGAGATGGGCTTTTGCGTCCTCGAGTGCGAGGGCTACGAGGCGGACGATATCCTTGGCACTCTTGCCGCACGGGCAGAGGGTGAGGGAGCGGAAGCGTATATCCTCACGGGCGACCGCGATTCGCTCCAGCTGATCTCCGACACCACGACCGTCCTACTCGCGACGAATAATGACACTCTGAAAATGGACAGAAGTGCATTTTCTGAAAAATATACGATACAGCCCGAGCAGTTTGTTGACCTTAAGGCGCTGATGGGCGATAGCTCCGATAATATTCCCGGAGTTGCGGGAATAGGTGAAAAGACCGCAATAAAGCTCATCTCGGAATTTGGCACGCTCGATGCACTTTACGAGAGCATACCGAGCGATACCCTCACCCCATCCGTCAATAAAAAGCTCGAGGCGTCAAGGGAAAACGCCTTTATGTCAAGGGAACTTGCACGCATTTGCCGAGATGCCCCGATAGGCGTCGGCATGGATGACCTCACCTATGAGGGCTTTAGAGATGGTGCGTATGACCTCTTTCTTGAGCTTGAGTTGTCAAGCTTCATAAAGAAATATAATCTTTCCCCAACCAACGATAAATATATCGAAAAAGCCAACAAAACCGACGAAAATGTTGGATTATCCTACGAAAATTCTGATGCAGAAACGATAGAAGAACAGGTTGGATTATTCTCACATATTAATGCTGATAAACCTATATCAATAGTCTTTGAAGATGTAAAAATCAACGAAATACTCGCTCTGCCAAAGACAGAACCCTGTGCTATCTCCTTTGAAAACGGTGAGCTGTATTGCTCCTGCGGAGATGGAGATGGAAATATAAATAGAAATATGAGATTTGTCGGCGACCTTCGCGAGGCACGTGATTTTCTCTGCGACCGCGAGAGAACTCTCGTTCTCTACGACTGCAAGAGCGCGTACCACCGCCTCTCCGACATCGGATTTGAGAGTTGTGCCTTCGACGTCATGCTCGCCGCATATGTTCTCAATGCAGGTGACGGGCATTTCGACCTTCCAAGGCTCGCAATATCCTACCTCTCACGCACCCTGAATGACGGCGAGCCGACATCCCCTGTGATCCTCGAGCTATACCGCACCCTGAAGGGAAGACTCAGGGAACAGCGCGTTGAAAATATCATGTACGATATCGAGATGCCGCTCGCGACCGTGCTCTATAAGATGGAGCGAGATGGCTTCACCATTGACCGCGATGGACTTGTTGCCTACGGCGAGCAGCTCAACACGATGATATCCTCGCTTGAGAGTGAGATCTACGTGCAGGCAGGTAAAAAATTCAATATAAACTCCACAAAGCAGCTCGGTGAGGTGCTCTTTGACACGCTTGGACTTCCGCACGGCAAAAAGACTAAAACGGGCTATTCGACCAACGCAGACGTGCTCGATAAGCTTCGCGCGAGCCACCCGATAATACAGAATATTCTCGATTACAGGCAGGTCGTCAAGCTCAAGAGCACCTACGTTGACGGCTTTTTGAAGCTTCTGCCCGAGAATAACAGGATACACACCACCTTCAAGCAGACGGGAACGGCGACGGGCAGACTCTCCTCCGCCGAGCCGAACCTTCAGAATATCCCGATCCGCACACCGCTCGGCAGGGAGCTGAGACACTATTTTATTCCGAGAAATTCGGATTGTGTCCTTGTTGACGCCGACTATTCGCAGATCGAGCTTCGACTTCTTGCTGCGATCTCGGGCGACGAAAATATGATCGGCGCATTCCTCTCGGGCGTGGATATCCATACCTCCACCGCTGCGAGCGTGTTCCACGTGCCCGAGAGTGAGGTAACCTCCGAGCTTCGCAAGAGAGCAAAGGCGGTAAATTTCGGCATCGTCTATGGCATCGGCGAGTTTTCGCTGTCCGACGACCTCCACATATCCATGGCTGAGGCAAAGGAATACATCGCAAGTTATAAGGCGAGCTACCCCCTCGTCGATATGTACCTTAGGGACATCGTCGCTGAGGGCTACGCCAACGGTTACGTTTCGACGCTCTACGGCAGACGGAGATACATTCCCGAGCTTGCAGGTCAGAATAAAACGCTCAAAAAATTCGGCGAGCGCGTCGCAATGAACAGCCCCATACAGGGAACTGCCGCAGATATAATAAAGGTAGCAATGATAAACGTCAGCCGCCGCCTCGAGCACGAGGGCATCGACGCAAGACTCATATTGCAGGTGCACGACGAGCTCGTCATTGAGGCACACAAGAGCTGTGCCGACCGCGCGTCCGTCATTTTGCGTGAGGAGATGGAGAACGCCATCTCACTGCCCGTGCCGCTCTCGGTCGAGCTGACGGTCGGAGATACGTGGTACGACAATAAGTAATGCGAATAGATTTGGAGGATATGTATTAAATGAAGAAAGTTTTGATAACGGGCGGATCTCGGGGCATCGGGAGAGCCTGCGTGGAGAAATTTGCGAGCGAGGGCTGTGCAGTTTCCTTCATATATAATAATAGCGAGAAATCTGCATTGGAGCTCGCCGCTAAAACGGGTGCGCTTGCGATACGTGCGGACGTCTCCGATCCCAAGAGCGTCAGAGAGGCGGTCTCCCGTGCCACAGAGGAGCTCGGGGGCATCGACGTTCTCGTAAATAACGCGGGCATCTCGCTCATAAAGCTCATCACCGATATAACCGACGTGGAATATTATAATGTGATAAACACAAATTTCGGCGGCGCGTTCTTTGTATCGCGCGAGGTCGCAAGGTGTATGGTGCGTCAGCATTCGGGCAGGATAGTCAATATCGGCTCGATGTGGGGGAAGATAGGCGCGTCCTGTGAAACGCTCTATTCCGCGTCGAAGGCGGCACTCGAGGGATTTACCAAGGCGCTCGCAAAGGAGCTCGGACCGTCGGGGATCTGCGTAAATTGCATTGAGCCGGGCGTCGTTGCAACAGAAATGAACGCGGAGCTCACACCCGAAACGCTCAGAGACCTCTCCGAGGAGACTCCCGCGGGCAGGATCGCACAGCCCGATGAGGTCGCGGAGCTCGTTTACCTCGTGGCGACCGAAAAAAGCGGATTTTTGACGGGGCAGATCATAGGATTTGACGGCGGATTTGCCATTTGAGAGACGTTTTTACGGTTTTTTAACGAAAAATGAATTTTTTTCAAAAAACTTTCGAAAAAGGGGTTGACAAACCGAGAATAATGTGATAATATAACAAGGTCGCGAAGCAGAGGGCGAGATCAAGGAAAAAAATTAAGAAAAAGATAAAAAAGTACTTGACAAGCGCGAGCAAGATGTGATATAATAACAAAGCTGTCAAC
>CAYPRM010000040.1:0-11604 GCA_964413365.1 uncultured Lachnospiraceae bacterium
ATGTAATCAGCCGCAGGCTGAATGTAATCAGCGGCGCAGCCGTTGTATGTAATCAACGGCGCAGCCGTTGTATGTAATCAGCCGCAGGCTGAATGTAATCAGCGGCGCAGCCGTTGTATGTAATCAGCGGCGCAGCCGTTGTATGTAATCAGCGGCGCAGCCGTTGTATAAAAATACACGCTAAAGCGTGATAACATACCACACCTCGTGTGGATTACATACACGCCCTACGGGCGTGATTACATTCAAATCCTTCGGATTTGATAAAAAAATCACCAAGCAGAGCTTGGTGATTTTTTTTGGTGGGCCATTTAGGACTCGAACCTAAGACCATCCGGTTATGAGCCGGGAGCTCTAACCAACTGAGCTAATGGCCCTTACGCGACTTAACTATTATATTACTTTTGCTCCCAAAAGTCAATAGTTTTTCGAAAATATTTTTTGCAAATTTTTGATCAGGGAAAAATACAGGGGCAATATCGGCTCTTTCTCCGTCATAAGATAGGAATATCACTGCTTTTTTGGGGGTGCTACCGTGAAAGATCCGATCTCCATATCCATCTCGCCCACGTCCGCAATATGGCTTGCGGTGCTTATGCTGTTCTCCGAGCCATCACAGCTTGCGGCTCTGCTCGTTGCCGTTTCATTGCACGAGCTCGGGCACATAGCGGCAGCACGCAGGCTCGGGATCGCAATATCACGCTTTCATCTCTCCGTTCTCGGTGCGAGGCTTGAGGTGGCGTGTGAGATATCGTATCTCTCGGAGCTTCTGCTCGCGGCGGGCGGGCCTCTCTCGGGGCTTCTTCTGGCACTCGGTGCACGTCTTGCGTCGGGGGCTGTTGCCGGAGCGCTCGGTGTGTGGCTCGGGGAGCTCAGCACGGTCTCGCTCTGTCTCTCGGTCTTTAATCTGCTTCCCCTCCCCACACTCGACGGTGGGCGGATATATTTCTGCCTTTTCTGCTCGCTTTTCGGTCTGCGTGCGGCGCGCTTGATCACGAGAGCGCTCGCACTTCTCTGCCTGCTCTCACTCTGGCTTTTGTCTGTCTATTTGCTCCTTCGGGCGGAGCTTGGGCTGTCAATGCTCATATTTTCATGCATTTTCTTCGCAAAATGCTTTATTTTTGATAAAAGAAACGGAGGATTTATGAGTTTTTAAGAGAATTTCAGAGAAAATCGGAGATTTTTCGCTTTTTTTGCGGTTTCGCCGTGGATAATTCAAAATTTTCTTGATTTTTGACGATTTTTTTAATTTTTTTTCGAAAAGCTATTGCATTTTATACACACATTTGATACAATATGTTCTATGATGGATAAGAGGGGCATTTTGCTCCTCCCCATTCCCAAAATATTTTTTACACAGGAGTATTATGCGGAATGAAAGAAAGCAACAACACACCAAAGGCAAAGGTAACGTATTCCGATACCAAGGTCATCGAGCTGAAGGGTATATATAAGGAATACGACGGTGATACCGTACTCAATAATATCAATCTCTATATCAGGGATAAGGAATTCGTAACGCTTCTCGGTCCATCGGGCTGCGGCAAGACTACCACTCTCCGAATAATCGGCGGCTTTGAGACGCCTGACGAGGGCGAGGTGCTCTTCGATGGCAAGAGCATCGTCGAGCTTCCGCCGTACAAGCGCCACGTAAACACAGTATTTCAGAAATACGCCCTGTTCCCCCATCTCAACGTTTACGAGAATATCGCCTTCCCCCTTCGTATAAAGAAGGTCGGCGAGGACGAGATACGCGAGCGTGTAACGGAGATGCTGAAGATGGTGGCACTCTCGGGCTTTGAGAATAAGAGCGTCAGCACCCTCTCGGGCGGTCAGCAGCAGAGAGTCGCAATAGCACGTGCGCTCATCTTCCACCCCCGTGTCCTTCTTCTTGACGAGCCACTCGGTGCGCTCGACCTCAAGCTTCGCAAGGATATGCAGGTGGAGCTTAAGAACATACAGCAAAGGATAGGTATAACCTTTATATACGTTACGCACGATCAGGAGGAGGCACTCTCCATGTCCGATACCATCGTGGTAATGGCGGACGGCGAGATCCAGCAGATAGGCACGCCCACGGATATTTACAATGAGCCGAAGAACGCATTTGTTGCAGACTTCATCGGCGAGAGTAATATCATAGACGGCGTGATGCTCTCGGATTATAATGTCCGCTTCGCAGGGCACACCTTCTCGTGCCTTGACAAGGGCTTTGACAAAAACGAGCAGGTCGACGTCGTTGTGCGTCCCGAGGACGTGGACGTCGTTGAGCCTGAGCGTGGAATGCTCACCGGTCAGGTCTCTGCGGTAACGTTCAAGGGCGTTCACTACGAGATAATCGTGGATATCAAGGGCTTCAAGTGGATGATACAGTCCACGGACTATGTTGCTCCTGAGCAGTTCATCGGTCTTTATATCGAGCCTGATGCTATCCATATTATGAAGAAATCAAAGTATTCGGGCATGTTCGGCGACTACTCGTCCTTCTCGGACGAGCTCGATCAGCTCTCGGATGTCGAGACGGCTGAGGAATTCTGAGCCTCTCACTCTCACCACTAACTGCAATAAAAAGGAATCATAAATAATGAAAAGTAAAAGATCGTTTATGAGCTCTGTTGCGGCTGCGCCACATATATTCTGGGCAATACTTTTTATAGTTCTTCCCCTTGTTATAGTAATATTCTACGCATTTACCGATCCCGAGGGCGCATTCACCCTCGATAACGTAAAATCCCTTGAGGAATACGTTTCAATATTCGGTCTGTCAATAGAGCTTTCGGTAATCGCAACATTTATATGCCTGCTCGTGGGCTACCCGATCGCGTATATAATCGCACGCTCAAGCCCGCAAGCGCAAAAGATCCTTATCATGCTCCTTATGCTCCCGATGTGGACAAACCTCCTTATCAGGACATATTCGATAATGGCGATCCTCGACGACGGCGGATTTATCAATACCCTGCTCGGCACGTCGTTCCATATCGTGGGAACCAAGGGTGCGGTCATATTCGGCATGGTATACGATTTCCTGCCCTATATGGTGCTTCCCATCTATACCTGCGTATCAAAGATAGATAAAAATATGTGGGAGGTCGCGAGCGATCTCGGCTGTAACACCGTGCAGACGCTTACGCGTGTCATTCTTCCCCTCTCTCTTTCGGGAATAATCTCGGGCGTTACTATGGTATTCGTTCCCTCCATCAGCACCTTCTATATCTCCCAGAAGCTCGGCGGCGGTACGTTTGAGCTTATCGGAGACACCATTGAGCGTCAGTTCGTAACGGGCTCGTACAATATCGGTGCGGCAATATCCCTCGTTATGATGATACTCATACTTATTTCCCTCGGGCTTATGAATAAGTTCTCCGAGGAGGGCGAGGGAGGTATAATTCCGTGAAAAAATACGCATCAAGAATATATCTCTGCATCATATTCGCCATTCTTTATATCCCAATACTCACGCTCGTGCTCTTTTCGTTCAACAGCACCGAGAGCACTGCAAATCTCGCAGGCTTCAGCATCAAGTGGTATATAAAGCTGTTCTCGGACGAGACCGCCTTCATAGCACTCAAAAATACGCTGATACTCGCCGTCTGCTCCTCCCTTCTCTCCACCGTTATCGGCACTGCCGCGGCGGAGGGTATATATAGAATGAGGTCCAAATGGCTCAAGACCGCGGTGAATTCCGTTACCAATATCCCGATGATGAATCCCGATATCGTAACGGGAGTGTCGTTCATGCTGTTCTTTGCGGCACTTGTTGGACTTCTCAGTATCGAGGACTACGACAGCATCGGCTTTGCAGCAATGCTGATAGCGCACACGACCTTCTGCCTGCCCTACGTCATACTCTCCGTGCTTCCTCGTATAAACGAGCTTGGCGAATCCCTGACGGAGGCGGCACTCGACCTCGGCTGTACACCCGTGCAGGCGTTCTTCAGAGTGAAGCTCCCCAACATCCTCCCCGGTGTCATATCGGGTATGATAATGGCGTTCACGCTCAGCCTTGACGATTTCGTTATCTCGTATTTCGTCAGCCCGTCGAATTTCCAGACGCTTCCACTGCTCATCTACTCGATGACGAAAAAGACCGTCAAGCCCGATATGTACGCGCTCTCGACGCTCATAATCGTCGTCGTGTTCACGCTTCTCATAATCTCCAACCTCAAGAGCTTCAAGAAAACAGGCTCTCGCAGGCGCAAGAAAAAGGAGGTGCGTGCGGCATGAGAACAACGAAAATAAGGGTATTTTTATTCATGCTCCTTGCGATCTCGCTTCTGCTCTGCTCCTGCGCAGGCGGCGGCGACAGTGAAGATGATAGCACGGTCAAGAAGAAATACGACACAAAGAGCCTCAATGTCTACAACTGGGGCGAATACATCTCCGACGAGGACGACGAGGAGTACGGTCTTTTCGACGTTAACGCAGGCTTTGAGGATTACTTCAATGAGAATCTCGCCGACAAATACGGCTTCTACATCAAGGTAAACTACTCGACCTACGCAAACAACGAGGATATGTACGCAAAGCTCACGAACAGTGCGGTCGCCTACGACATAGTTATTCCCTCGGACTACATGATACAGAAGATGATCGCAAACGATATGCTCCTGCCGATCGACCTCTCCATAATTACCAACTGGGGCAATATCAGCGATGAATTCAAGAACCTCTACTACGATCCCGAAAATCTTTACAGTGTTCCCTACTCCTACGGCATGCTCGGAATAATCTACAATTCCGAATTCGTCGACGAGGCGGACGTGGCGGACGAGAGCTGGAGCCTTATGTGGAACGAGAAGTATGAGGGCAAGATCCTTCAGTTCAACAACCCACGCGACGCGCTGGGAACGGCAATGTACTGGAAGGATATCGACGTCAACTCCCACGATCCTGCGGATTGGGACAGGGCGCTCGAGCTTCTCAAGCAGCAAAAGCCCCTGCTTCAGGGCTATGTGAACGACGAGATCTTCAATAAAATGAAGGGCGCGTCCGCTTACATCTCCTCGTACTACGCAGGCGATTTCCTTACGATGGCGGCTGACAACGAGGACCTCCGCTTCTACTACCCGAGGGAGGGCACGAACTACTTTGTGGACGCTATGTGTATTCCGAAAGCATCCCGTAATCCCGAGGTCGCAAACGAATATATCAATTATATGATAGGCGTTGATGCGGCGACGGCGAACGGGCTCTACATCGGCTACGCTTCCCCCAACACGGCTGTAACGGAGAGCGAATATTACCGCGAGATGCTCTCGTATAACTACGACACCGACGCTATTGACGCGTGGGACGTGCTCTACGGCAAGAGCAAGGACGAGGCGAATCTCGCATACTCGCACGCTCCTGCGTATGAGGATTTTTACCGCGGAGAGGGCGTTGATATTCAGGTATATGTCAACTCGCTCTGGGAATCCCTCAAGACGGAGAACTCCACGGAGCTTTGGGTGCACATTGCGAGCGGTGCGATAATAGTAGCCGTACTCGGCTTTGCCATCTACTCAACGTATACGAAGAAAAAACGCTCCAAATTTTACAGAGACAGGGATAGAGAGCTAAAGAAGCTCCGCAAATCCAAAAAGCAATAAAAAATTCAACGAGCCTCCCATTTTTCGGGAGGCTCGTATTTTTTTCGGATATCGGCAGATACTATTTTTACTGCTTTAGGATTTTGTATTTTTAGGACGGATCGGGAGGGGGCTTTATGAATTTATGAAAAGGCTATGCAAGGACTACCGCGAGTGCGTATCAGAGCTTGATGCCGCACTCTGCGTAAGCGAAAATTTTGATATACTGAAGAAGGTACTGCGCATCGGGGAGGACGAGCTGACGCTGTATTTCATCGACGGCTTCGTCAAAGACAGTGTGATGCAGAAGATGATGATACATTTTCTCTCGCTCGGAGGGCTCGGAGAGGTGAGCGAGACCTGTGCGGAGGAATTTTTGCGCTCCGCCGTTCCATACGTAGAGGCGGAGGTGAGCGAGGATCTCGATTACGTTTTGCGTATGCTGCTGTCCGGAGTAACGGTCATCATAGGCTCGCCTTTTTTCGGACGTGCAGTGATCGTGGACACACGTACCTACCCTGCGCGCGAGACCGCAGAGCCAGAAAACGACCGCGTGATCAAGGGTGCGAGGGACGGCTTCGTTGAGACTCTGATATTCAACACCGCCCTCATACGCAGAAGGATACGTGATCCTCGGCTCCGCATGAACCATTTGAGCATCGGTGATAGTTCAAAGACGGACGTGGTCATCTGCTATATCGACGGCGTGGCGGATTCGGCGTACGTTGAGAGGCTCAAGCGGCGTATCTCCGAGGTACGGACGAAGGCTCTGACGGTCGGTATGCAATCCCTTGTCGAATGTCTTATTCCCGACCGCTGGTACAATCCCTTCCCCAAGGTCAGGACCACGGAGCGTCCCGATGCGGCGGCGGCTCAGCTGATGGAGGGGAACGTGCTCGTCATCTGCGACAACTCCCCCGAGGTCATGGTGCTCCCTGCCTCACTCCTTGACTTTATGCAGGAAACGAACGATTTTTATTTTTCCCCTCTGACAGGAAGCTATCTGCGGATACTGCGGTACACGATATTTTTTATGACGCTGCTTTTGACTCCCCTCTGGACGCTCGCCCTGCGCCATCCCGAGGCTGTGCCAGAATGGCTCGCGTTCGTTCTGCCGCAGGATCACGGACGGCTGCCCATAATCGCACAGCTGTTTCTTGCGGAATTTGTGATCGACGGCTTGCGTCTTGCCTCAATGAATACCCCGGGAATGCTTGCAAATTCCCTCTCCGTCATCGGCGGGCTGATACTCGGGGATTTTTCGATACAGATAGGGTGGCTGATACCCGAGGTGATACTTTACGGGGCGTTCGTTGCGATCGCGAATTTTTCGCAGAGGAATTACGAGCTCGGCTACGCATTCAAATTTTTGAGAATGATACTGCTGCTTCTGACGTGGTATCTCGGGATCGGGGGATTTGCTTGCGGACTTGTGGGAATATTTATCCTTCTTGCGACGAACCGCACACTCGACGGTACTCGCTCCTATCTCTATCCCCTCATTCCCTTCAACGGAAAAGCCCTTATCAAGACCGTATTCAGAATTCAAAAAAAGGACTGACGCATCAGTCCTTTTTTATGATCAAATATTGAAAAATTTTATGGATCTTATGGCATCTCCGTTCTCGTACTCGCATACCTCACCGAGAGCGAAGAATGTGCCGTCGCGCGAGCAGACTCGGACTCTCGTGCCAAGGTCAAGGTGCGTGCCGAGCTTTTTCTGATATATTTCACAGCCGCATCTGATCAGTTTCTCATAGAACTCGGGCAGGCAGACTCTCTCAAGGTCAGAAAACAGCTCCTCGGTAGGTATAAGGCACGCAAGCCTTTCCTCAGCCGTCATACTCTCAAGCTCCTCGAGCGTATGGGACTGCGAGATCTCGAACGTGCCTGCGCGCGTCCTTCGAAGCGAGCTCATAGCACCGCCACAGCCGAGGGTACTGCCAATATCCGCGCAGAGCGTCCTTATATACGTGCCCGACGAACATTCGACGTCGAGGATATAGCTGTCCTCACGCTCCGCAGGCGTACAGTCGAGGCGCGATATCTCTATCTCCCTTGCCTGCCTCTCTATCTCAACGCCCTCACGTGCTAATTCATAGAGCTTCCTGCCGTCGACCTTTATTGCACTGTACATCGGGGGTATCTGGCTTATCTTGCCGAGAAATTTTGTCCTGCAGACCTGCTCGACCGCATCGCGGCTCGGGATATCGGAGCACTCCGTGAGCACCCTGCCCGTTATGTCCTCGGTGTCGGTCGTGATGCCGAGCCTCAGTCCTGCGATGTATCTTTTTGTGTCGGCAGTAAGATACTCCGCCGCCTTTGCGGCACGTCCAACGAGCACAACGAGGACTCCCGTCGCGAGCGGATCGAGCGTTCCCGTATGTCCGACGCGGCGTGTTCCGTAGAGCCGCCTGACCTTGCCCACGACGTCGTGCGAGGTCATGCCACCCTGCTTATCGACGATCAGCACGCCGCTCGGCTCAAATGCGCCCCCGCTCATGCTTCACCCTCCTTGCCGTCGCTGTCAGCACCTGCAGAAAAGCGTGCGTGGACGGAGAAGATGGGCTGTCCCTTCTCGGAAAAGCTCCTCTCGTACTCGGTCATGACATTGCCCTCCATCCTATCTGAGGCGTGTAGATCCCTCGTCATCCAAAGTATCTCAAGCCCAAGAGCCTCAAGCTCCTCAAGCGTGAATTCAAAAAGTCCCTCGTTATCCGTCTTGATGCGAAGCTCGCCACCCTCTACAAGAAGTCCGCGGTATAGCTCGAGAAAGCCCCTGTGCGTCAGACGGCGCTTTGCGTGCCCCGATTTCGGCCAAGGATCGCTGAAATTCAGGTATATGCGCTCGAGGCTGTGCGGCGGAAAATACTCGGGGAGATTTTTTGCGTCCCCGATTATGAAGCGGAGATTGTCGCACCTCTCCTCCCTTGCCGCCTCCGCACGCTCAAGTGCGATGCAGGCGACGTCGGATATCTTTTCCATGGCGATAAAGTTGACCTCGGGGTGCATCGCGCTCATTCCGACCGCAAAGCTTCCCTTTCCGCACCCTATCTCAAGGTGGAGGGGGCGACGGACGGCAAATGCGGACTCGGGATCGGCAAAAAACGCCTCATCGGGCACTATCAGAAGGTGGGAGCACGCCTCGATCCTCTCAGCACCGTGCTTTTTCTTTCTCATTCTCATATCTATTCTCCAATTTTATGTATTTATAGATTTATTATTATTTTCTTATTTTCAAGTTTCTTATTGACTTTTTCACAAAAAGGTTGTATTATTATCATATCATCACACAAGACACAGGAGGTCATCAAAGTGAAAGCAACAAATTCAGAGATCCGTGCGCGTGCTCGCAAGGCACTCGACAATAACATTCTCAGTAACTCGTGGTTAATGTCCATTTTAGTGATAATTATCACATCCCTGATCCTCTCCGCCGTCAGCAGTATGAGCTGCGGTATCGGTGCATATCTGCTCGTAGGCCCTATAAATATCGGTCTTGCGATCGCATTTCTAAAGCTCGTGCGCGGCGAGAACAAAATGGAGATATCCACAGCATTCGAGGGACTCAATGACTTCGGCTCAAACCTCATGGTAGGACTTATGACCGCGATCTCTATCTCCCTCTGGTCACTTCTTTTCATCATTCCGGGTATAATAAAATCGTACAGCTACGCACTCGTTTACTGCATCAAGGCTGATCACCCCGAGTACGGCTGGCGTCAGTGCCTTAACGAGAGCGAGGAGATGATGAAGGGCAATAAGATGAGATTTTTCTCACTCCAGCTCAGCTTTATCGGTTGGATCTTATTTAGCATATTCACCTGCGGCCTCGGCTCGCTTTGGGTAAATGCCTATATGCAGACTGCAAACGTCGTTTTCTATGAGGATGTCAAGAATGAATACCTCACAAGGAACGGTACATTTTACACGGAGCAGTCCAACCACCCCGACGCAGAGCAATTCTAATGCTCAAAATATACATATCTGCTGACCTTGTCGGCAGATATTTTTTTATTTTTTTTGATTTTTTATCAAATTTTCATCAAATGCTGAAATAATCCTTGACAATTTGAGAAAAAAGTATTACAATTATCTTATAGTACTATGCACACTTTCGGGAGGTATATAAATGACAAATTCCAAGATACGCGAAAGAGCCCGTTTTCTCCTTGACGAAAACGTGTTCGGTAAGGACTGGCTCAAATCCGTGGTCGTTACGATTATTATGATGGCGATCGTGGGCTGCTCGAGCGGCGTTATAGTAACGCTCTCAAATATGTTCCTGCTCCCCACCCTGCTTAAATACCTCGGCGGAGTTTCCAAGATATTGCTCTACGGAATACCGATCCTGCTTGACTTGGTGGAGTTCCTCATTCTCAATATTCTGATAGGTCCTCTCTCCGTCGGCATCGCGTCTGTTCACCTTGACCTCGTTGAGGGCAACGGTACCATCAAGATCCGCAACTTCTTCAAGGGCTTTAACGATTTCTTCGATAACTTCCAGATAGGTCTTATGTATATGCTCCACACATTCCTGTGGACCTGCGTATTCATAATCCCCGGCATCTACGTTGCTTACACCTACGCTATGGTGTTCTACGTAAAGCACGATAACCCCGACTTCCGCTGGCAGCAGTGCGTTGACGAGAGCGAGAGACTCATGGAGGGCAACAGATGGAGATATTTCAAGCTCCAGCTCAGCTTCCTCGGTTGGTCGCTGGTGGGTGCGCTCACATTCGGCATCGGCACGCTCTGGGTAATGTCCTATCAGCAGGTCTCCTCCGCTGTTTTCTATGAGCAGCTTAAAGAGGAAAAGGGCGCTATGTATTGATACTTAATATTTGCAGATGCAATGCCTGTCGACTGAAGGTCGGCAGGCATTTTTATTTGCTTTTTATCAAACGTTAAATCTGAAGAGCACGACGTCGCCGTCCTTGACAACGTAATCCTTGCCCTCACTGCGGACGAGTCCTGCCTCCTTGACGGCGTTCATCGAGCCGAGTCTTGCGAGAGAGTCGAAGTCGACGACCTCCGCACGGATGAAGCCACGCTCGAAATCGCTATGTATCTTACCTGCCGCCTGCGGTGCGCGAGTTCCCTTGGTTATCGTCCACGCGCGTACCTCCTTAGGACCTGCCGTGAGGTAGCTGATAAGTCCGAGAAGCGAATAGCTTGCCTTGATAAGGCGGTCAAGTCCGCTCTCCTCAATGCCCATATCCTCAAGGAACACCTTTTTCTCCTCGGGATCAAGCTCGCTTATCTCCGCCTCTATCTGCGCGCAGACCGCTATGATCTCGGAGTGCTCCGCCTCGGCAAAGCTCTTGAGCGAGCAGTAGAGCGGATTTTCCGTCGGCTCGTGGTCAGCCTCGCTCTCGCTGACGTTCGCAACGTAGATAACGGGCTTCAGAGTGAGCAGCTGTGTCTCGCCGAGCAGTTCAAGCTCCTCAGCGTCAAGACCGAGGCTACGGGCGCATTTTCCCTCCTCCAGAGCCGCATAAATGCGTTCAAGGAGCTCGAGCGTCGTGCCGAGCGTCTTGTCGCCCTTCATAGCCTTCTTTACTCTGTCGATCCTGCGCTCGAGCATCTCCATATCGGAGAAGATGAGCTCGAGATTGATGGTCTCGAGGTCACGCAGGGGATCTATCGTACCGTCGACGTGAATGATATTATCGTCCTCAAAGCAGCGGACGACATGGACTATCGCGTCCACCTGACGGATATTATCGAGAAATTTGTTTCCGAGTCCCTCGCCCTTCGATGCACCGCGGACAAGTCCTGCAATATCGACGAACTCTATTACGGCAGGGGTGAATTTTTCGGGATCGTACATCTGCGCGAGCACGTCAAGGCGCTTATCGGGCACTGCGACCACACCGACGTTCGGCTCGATCGTGCAGAACGGGTAGTTTGCGGATTCTGCTCCTGCATTGGTAAGAGCATTAAAGAGCGTGCTCTTCCCGACGTTAGGAAGTCCTACTATACCAAGCTTCATAATTCTATATATCTCCTTATTTATTACGCTATTGCCACC
>CAYPRM010000041.1:0-10166 GCA_964413365.1 uncultured Lachnospiraceae bacterium
ACTCCCAAATATTTGCACCAAGCAGGGCAACGAGTTCAACGGTGAGCCGTGTGACCCCGTCCCCGATAATGTCATCCTTGTGTTTTCTCCTGAGCGTGACACTTGGCCTTTCTGAGCGGTTATAACCGCCACTGTCAGCCGGACGGCCGCCTCTCATCATCCGACAACGGAAATAAAAAAACGCCCCTCCGTGTCAGCAAACGCCAGCACGGAGGGGCAAAAATACATTTAGGTGTTCACAGAATCCTTGTACTTGGTCAGGATATCCGTGAGCTTATCAAAGCCGAACATAGCAGCATAGGCAACCATCAGACCGACGATCACTGCTGCAGCAATGTAGTACCACAGCACGACGAGCCCGGTGTAACTTGCCCATGCGAAGAAGGCCAGCATGGTCAGTGCAACAGCCACGATGATGGCCAGCAGATCGGTAGGAATCTTGTTCCAGGTCAGCTTCTTCAGCACCTCGACGACGATGTTGGTCAGAGCGACCAGCAGGGCAATCACGGTCAGCAGCATAGCCGCATGGTTGGTAATAACGGTCATATCCATAAATTTTTCCTCCTGTTATCGTTGAAAGATGGTTTGAGCTTACAGTTTGGTGATGGAGTCGGCATCAACCCAGCCGTACACGGTGGAGCCGCCGCCGGATACGGCCACTACATGATAGGGATGCTTGCTCTTGCCGAGCTGGTAGATGCTGGTCACGCGGGCCTTGCCGGGTTTACAGGTCTTGCCTGTGGTAGCATTGGCACTGGTGTAGTGCTTTGTGGCAAGGCAGTTGACCGCATCGCCCACATTGGGATAATAGGGCTTGTCAGCGGTCAGGTACTTCACATTCACCGGGCTACAGATGGAATTTTTACCATCGGTGGACTTATCAATGACAGCACGATCACCGGTAACTTCTCGGACAATCCACTTTTTCGCCCTGACCCACGCAGGGATGGCCTTTCCGTTGTAATAGGTCGCATTGGCGGCAATCGACACCACATCGCCCTTCTCGACGGCCTTGCCAGTAGTCTGCTCCGGCTTCTCTGGTGCCACGGGACTTGCCGTTCCCATAGCGGCCTTGACAGCCGCACGGAAGGTGTCCATGGTGTATCCCGTGCCGAGCTGAGTCCACAGGTGTTCGGGGTCGCCGTGATTGGATGCCACGCCCCGCTTGTGGCCTTCCTTGTGGCTGATGATCACGCCATCAGCGGTAGGATTCAGACCATACTCCTTGCAGAGATAGGCAAACAGCTCCACGGCGGCATTGTAGGTGCGGGTGGCCATGGTCTTCGCCTTTTCCTTATTGGAGCAGGTGAAAGTTGCACCGCTGGTGTACTTGATGCAGTCGGGCTCACACATTTCAACGCCAATATGGGTGTTGTTTGCGTCACCGCCGGCATGCCAGCCCCGGTGGTTCCACGGAAGGGTCTGATAGATATCGCCGGTGTTGGCATCGATGAAGCCATGAACGCAGGCGTTGTTGTAGCTGGCACTGTTCCAGCGCTTGACGAACACGGAAGCAGACGGCTGCGAGCAGCCGACGGAGTGCAACATCAGGCCCTTGGGCGTGATCTTCCTCCCACCGGTGTAGCAGGGGTTCTTTGTCAAAATGCTTTGAATGATGTTCATGCTTTTTTCCTCCTGAGTATTATTGGGACAAGAAGTCGTGCTTCTTGAGCCTGTCATCGTACACTCTGCCAATGTTGGCAATGGCGTGAACGCAACGACTGTTTTTGTAGTCCTTGTGTTCTTTGCAATAGGCCTCGTAGCAGTCGATCACCGCAAGAATTTCAATGAAATCCTCTCGGGTATGTGGGATGTCACGGAGCAGCTCATTGTTGAACTGCAGTATCCGCTGTCGATGACTGTCAGCATCCCTCTGGTCATCGACACGGATGTGCTCATCCAGCTTTTTCTGTGTCTGTTTCAGCTCGGCAAGGACTTCGGCGTTAAGTGCCTTCCCAATCGCCTTGGCGATTGCCGACCATGGGTTGATCTTTATGGGGGCGATCTCCACCAGTGTCAGAAGCACCAGCAGAAGACCGCCGCCATCCATCAAAAGTTCCTTCAATTCCACATTTTGCCTCCTTACTTTTCGTGCGCTTCTGTATTTTTTATCCACTCACAACAACCACCTCCCAAAATAAAAAAGCAACCCGATAAGGTTGCTTTTCGGAACACAACCATTTCTGGCTGCGTATATTTTTGGGGACAATGAAAAGGAGCTGCCGGGCAGCTCCCCTTCTCACAAATCCGGTGCTTCGTCTGCACCGAGGATTCTTGCATATTGGTCAAGAGAATGCTTGACCATCGTTGTCTCTGCCTCGGTGAGGTTCCGGGCGTGGGCAAGTTCCATCGCCAGGTGCCGGATTACCTTTGCCTGTTCCTCCACCAGAGCGCATAGCAATTCGATTATTTTCAGGTTGGACACGGTATAACTCCTTTCGAGATAATACCGTGATTATAGCTCCCTTCACGCCGTTGTCATGAAAGAAGTTAGAAAATAACGGAATGCGTTATGCCGCAACTTCCACATACAGGCCGACCAAATCAGCCAGCGTGTTGTAGACTGGGGCGCCGGTGCTGCGTGTACAGAGGTACATTACGCCATTCTGGCTGTAGTAACTGCCCTCGACCAGCTCCATGTTACCGTCGTAAGGAATGGGATCCTCGAGCGTACCGGCGTGTGTTTCGTCAATCCGGGTGTACAGGGATTCCGTTCCAACGCCCGGTACCCAATCCGATTGGAATGTAGGGTTGGCGTTGACACACTTGTACAAGTCCTCTCCATAGAGGAACTTATACCCGGCCTCATCGGTCTGTACAGATCCAACCTCTACCAGCTTCTCCCACCGTGGGTACAGTGTCTTAGCTGCCAGAGCATCGGCATCCGGGAGGAGCTGGGCGGCTTTCTCTGTATGTTGCCGGGTCAGCGTTGCCCGTTCAATCAATGTAGCCATCACATCACCCCCAGAATTTTGAGTGCCTGTGTACTGATTTGGAACGCCGCCGCCAGTGCAGCCGCTGCCTCCTCCGGCAGATCAACTGCCTTGTTAATGCGGTATTCGTCAAAAGAATAGCCTGCGACTTCCTCGGTGGAGATAACCTCTCCAGCCTCGTCCGTAACAGGCAGGGTCACGGTGGTTTCGGTGATATTCACCGGAAGAAACATCGTGCCTCCGTCAACCTTTGCTTCCGGGTAGATTGTTGATACCCGGTGCGACTTTTCCCAGTTCCCGTTGTTTTCTACGATAAGCATTTTTCAACGCCTCCTCTGCGTATTTCTTCAACTCCCTCCGAAGCGATTTTGCGTCAGCATGAGCATTATGAGCGTCCATCGCTTCAAAGCGTTTCCAATAGCTTTCTTCGGTCATCCTGCCATTCGCAACCGCCACTGCATTCTCACGGATGTGTATGCCCTAAAACAGAGTGAGCTGGCCGCTTTCGGTATCGTTGAACACAGGGATGGGTGCAGGCGGCGTAGGTTCTGATGCAACAGGAATTTCGCAGGTCCTTGCGGTTGCTGTCGCAATTCTGCGACAGCTATCTGTCTCCACACCACGCCATGTCCGGCCAAGCCGGATAACCCACTGCGGATTGACAAAATTGAGCGGCATGAACCAAACATCCTGGTATTCCGTGATGTTCGGCCACAGGATAGGACCGGTGACCGGGTGGCAGAGAGTATCGGCTACGACCACATATCCGGCACATCCGAGCAATGAGAGTTGCACATAGCACATCATTGCCGCTGTTCGGTCAATGTCCTGCCCTACAAAAAAGGCTTTTGTGCTGTCAATTCCAGCAATGTCCAGTGCATTCCTTGCGCCGATCAGTGTCGCTCCGGCACCGCAGGCTGGGTCGTTGATGGCGATCCACTCTTTTTCTTCCAGCAATCTTGGTGCGCTCGATGTTGTGATACTTGCCATTGCTCACTCACCACCCCAAAACCAGGGATAGCAGAATGTGTGACCGCCGATTGTTCCCCATACACTGTCATTCTCTGCGGTGGTTGCGAAGAACACCACTTCCAGCGGAAGAATATTGGGACCGTTTAATGCCGCTTCGATCGCAAGGTACTGGGTGTTGTCCGGGTCGGCGGTATGTACCATGCCAGCCGTGGAAAACTGGCCTTTCTGGTAAATGACTTCGTTGAGGGTATCGGGGAAATACTCAGACAGCATCCGGTTGAAAACGACTTCTGCAACAGCCTGTTGGCCTTCAAAGCTTTCGCCCCTGGCTTCCAGCCAGACGATTTTCGCCAGCAGCACCATATCCTCATCGCTCAAGGAAATATTTTCATATCGGGATGTCGCAGGTAGAGGTTCTTGCGGCTCCGGGCTTGTGGTCGCATTCTCCTGCTGATAGATCAGCTCAACCAACTGTGGTGATCCCTGGGCCGAAGCATCAGCTGATGCAACAACAGGGGTGGGACTCGCATCCTCTGCGCAGGTGGTGATGATAATTGCTGCGAATACCGCAAAGAACAGGGCGTTCAAAAGGCGGTACATGAGCCTTCTTTGGCTCCGGGATCTCTTTCTGTTCATAACACACTTCTCCTTCAGTGATGGTCAATATCGTAGCTCTCCGCATCTGCCAGTGTATGGATACCTCGCTGGTTTAGTTTTGCAAGAACTCCGTTGATGTAATTCCAGTTGCCGGGATTGCCCGCCCGCAGAGCCTGTTCAAAAGCGTACAGGAGCAGATCGAGCGCATCTCGGGAAACAGATCGCTCAAGCTCGCCAGGACCGGGGTTCGGGGTGTAGACAGTGATTGCATGGAAGACTTCGGACACATCTGCGCTGGTTGAGGTTCTTGTGGCAAGGCGGGTGAATATTTCCTTGGTGATAGAGCTTACTTCGGAGAGCAGTTCTTCGGTTGTTCCAAAGTAAAGCCCCGGAGTCATATTTCGCTCGTCAAAATATTCTCTGACTGCGTTTGCGCCCGCGCGCGCATCACCATCATCACATAGATTATTATTTAAACTATCCTTATCTAACTCTAAGCTAACCTTACCTAGCTCTAACCTAGCCTCACCTAACCTAACCTGTGGTTCCAAAGTGGTTCCATTTTGGATACATTCCGGTTCCATTTGGGTTCCAGTGGAAATCCCTTTAGGGATTGGCATTTCTTCGGGGAGGAGCGGTCGGTCTGTATACACTCCGTTTTTCTTGACCGACAGCCGTTTCTTCTCCTCCTGGTAAAGGGTTGGCTTATACCGGTCGTTCTTGATGTAGTTGTGCAGCCGCCAGTGCTTAATCACGATGACGCCGGACTCAAAAACCAAGATGAACCGCTTGGCGACCAGCAGTTTCATGTCATCTTCACCTGCGCCAACCAACATTCGGATCCGCTTTGGGCTGGATACAAACCCATCATCGTCAGCTCGCATATTGAGGTGGACATAGAGCATTTGCGTTGACAGGGGCATATCCATGAAAGCATCACTATTCAGGATTGCCTCGCTTAACATTCGTTTCTTAGCCATAGTTGCTCACCCCCTAAAACGGAAGCTGGTCGTCATCGTCTTCGAGCAGAGCAAAGTCGGATGCAGGCGGTGCATAGGGAGCGGCGTAGGTAGCCGGAGACTGACCGTATCCGCCGGAGGCTGACTCGATTTCCTTCTTGCTGTCGGCAAAGTACATATTGTCTACAATGACCTCAGCAGTACGGCGTTTGTTACCGTCCTTGTCTGTCCAACTCCGGATCTGTAGCCGCCCGGACACAACAGCCATACGGCCCTTGGAAAAATACTTGGACGCAAACTCTCCGGTTGACCGCCACGCAACGCAGTCGATGAAGTCGGTTTCCTTTTCGCCGCCGTCCTTGCCACTGAAATCTCGGTCAACAGCAAGAGTGAAGCTGGAAACCGCTGTGCCGTTCTGGGTACGGCGCAACTCCGGGTCACGGGTCAAACGCCCCATGATGGTGATATGATTCAGCATGGCCTACCTCCGTACTTCTCAAGCAGATGCAGTAGCCCCTGATCTTCCAGACGGGCAATGCGCTGCTGGTTCTCCTCGACACACTGTTCCTGCGTTTTGTAGAACGGGCAATCCCGTTCCTTGAAATCTGCATTTGTCAGGATACGGCACTGACCGCATACATTTGCAAAACAGTCCGCTTTCTGTTTCATGCAGATTGGATGATTATCCTTCATTGGCCTTTCCTTTCGTCCTCAGGAGCCGCTTTTCTTCGACAACTCCTTTTATGGGGCGGTTTATTCCTGCTCGACAGCGGCGGTTATAACCGGCCTACGGCTCTTTTTGACAGCCTGGATAATGTCGGAGCAAACATAGCCGGTTTCTCCGGCAAGGTCGAGAATCAAATCCAACTGGGTTTTGGCTTCGACCAGATCCGCATATTCATCATTGGAAATCACCATGCAGTACACGGGGCAATCGCCCGTCACTGCCGGAATCACAGGATTATAGGGCATTTCGATATCTCCTTTCGGTATTACAAATTGCGATAACTCGCTTGCAGTCACCCACATCAAACATTCCAATGTGGGTCTGCTCAACCGGCAACCGCATCCGCTCAGCAAGCCAGGCGTAAGCTACATTTCTGTGCCCCTTGAATTGCCCATATTGCCACAGCGGGTCAAAGGCTGCGTGAGCCTGTTTCTTCCAGTAACGGAGCTGAGCATTGGCCAGCCGGCCGAGCGGTTTGGCGGTGCCTTTATGTACGCCGACATAGGCCATACAATTTCTGCAAAGGTAGACCATTCCGTAGCTTCTGCCATAGATGATCTTGCTATCGACAAACTCAGCTTTCCACCCGCAGTAGTCGCAATAGACATTCTGCGGAACGAGCTTTTTCTTCTTACTCATAGTGTTAACTCCCTTCCGTAGTGTGCCCGATCAACGAAGCCAGCTTTTCGGGCGGCATTGTTTCAATGCCAAGGGACTTCGCTTCGGCTACGAGCTGGTCTATCAGGCAGCTCATTTGCTTCGTGTCATAGGTGGATGAGCCATAATAGAGGACGACATTGGTGCAACCCTCAATCTTGCTCGGGAATGTGTCTGTTTGCCACCCGATTCCGTTATGCTCCCATCCATCACGGAGTTTTTGAACTGCAGCATCACGGACACACACAATATCTGAAACTCCACCAATTTCCCGGATAGCCGCCCGATAGACTTCGGATTTGGCAATAGACATGGCGGCGGCTATTTGGTCAATCAGCACCCAAGCGTAGGCATTGGCGTCTTTGCTCCGGGGTTCCCGCCACACCTTGATTTCCACTCGAACATCCTTGTCCTTGAGCCTGTCGAAATCATCCCGGAAATCCTGCTGGACGGTCACGGTGATGTGCTGTTCTCCTTTAAGGCCAAAGGTTAAGTCCCGCAATCGTCCTCGCATTTTTCCTCCTCAACATGGCAGTGGAGATAGACATATTCTCCACTGTGGCCGATATTCCGATAGATAAAATCGTCACACTTGGCTTTTGATAGGTGATTTCGCATGGCGTGAACCTCATAGACGTATTCACCGGCCGCTTTCTTCTCCGCAATCTTCTGCAGGATCACATCATCCTCGTAGTTGGCCTCGACCATATACAGGTCGTAATGCCGGGCTGAAATACCGTTCAGATTGTTGGTGTCTGTGGCGTAGAATACCTTTCCGGTTGGGAAGTGTATTTTGTAGCCGCAATTCGGGACATTGTGGGTCAGCGCAACCGGGATGACATTACATAGGCCATATCCATACATCACGCCCGGATCCAGCACATCAATGTTGCCAGCAGGCACACCCGCTGCCACCAGATCAGCCACCAGCCATTTCCCACACGCAAAACGGAGGGTGGGGCGTTCCCGGGAAAGAATGCGGAGAGTAGACGGCTTGAAATGGTCACTGTGGATGTGGGTCAAAAGCACCAGCTTCAGCTTTGGAGCAAACGGCTTGATGGCCTTAAAGGGAACGCCGCAGTCTATGAGAATAAAGTCATTGATCACGACGGCGTTCCCCTTGGAGCCGGTGGAAATCACATGGTACGGAATGCTCACAGGTCAGCGAGGTTGACCTGCTCCACAGCCATCTCCGCTTCAGGCTGGGCAAGCTGCAGGTTCTCCTCAGCGGTGGTGACGATTTCCGGAGAGTCACTGCTGACTTCGGACAGGGAACCATCGTTGCTGAATGCCATCTGCATTTCAGGGGACATGATGCCCCATTTGGAAATCAACTGCCGGAGCAGGGTTTTCTTGGCCATCCCGTCAAAGTCCTTGTACCAGAAAGAGGAATACTTCCACATATCCTTGTCGGCAATCTCACCAGCCATAATCTTCTTATGTGCTGCCGCAGAGTATGCCGGAGAATAGGTGTCGGCATGGTTCATCATCTTGCCCTTTGTCCAGTAGATGGTCTTGCGGAAACCATTCAGGTACTCAAAGTAAGCCATGTAGCCGATGACCGGGAGCTGATCCCGCTGGTCATCATCCTCAATGAAGCTGAATTCGGGCTTGCCGGTGAACTGGTTCTTGCCCTTGTATTCGCCCTCGTGGATCTCCATAACATCGAGGTCGGCATAGGAGCCGCTGCGGAGTGCCAGCTGGATATAGCCTTTATAGCCGAGAACAAACTGGGCCTTGGTGGTTTCGGGCTGGATCAGATTGCCGTTGCGGTCGAATTTTGCCTTGCTCTTAAAAGGGACAAGGTAATACTGACCAAGCTGCGGAGAGGGTGACAGGTTCAGACTTTCGCCCAGCAGGGCACCGGCGAGGATGGTACCGGCTTCACATTCCTGCAGAGCCGGGTTGACGGCAACCGCAGAAGTAATGGATGCTACAAACCGCTTGGCACGGTCGGGGTCGCCCAGGGTATTGTTGATCAGATTCTTGTAGCCGGTGGTGGTAATAGCCACCGAGAATTTCGGCTGCTGCCGGACAGCCGGGGCGTTAGCTGCATTATTCATAGAACATTCCTCCATCATTGGAATTTTTTCGGGTGAGCTGGCGATATGCATACCCACCATCTGTCAAAAGGTTCTTGAGCACTCTCAACTGCTCGAGTGAAGCAGTAACTTCAAAGGCTGTGGAATACTGCTTGGGTGGTTCGGCATCTTTGGTGCGTTCCACCACAACAGGGGGCATAATTGTGGGCTCGGGAGTGGGATTGGGTTGCTGTTCAGCTTCGACTACCTCCCGGACGGCCTCAACGGCTTCCTGCTTGCGTTCAGCCGTAGCAGCCATTTCCTCACGCATTCTGCGTTCCCGCTCAATAGCGGCATGGCGGTTGGCAACAGCGGTAATGGCCTGAGAGGCATTCAGATGCTTGCGGTACTCAACAAGGATCTCGTCCTTGTATTCCTGCGTAGCGATCATATCCAAATCACCACGAACCCTGTCGAGGTAATCTTTGGCCTGGGCTTTGAGAGCCTTCAGCGAAGCGGACAGGGTAACAGTGATGCCAAAGGCAACCATATCAGCAGGAATACCCAGGCTCTCCCGGTATTCATCGAAGTAGGCATATACCTGTTCGGCCTTTTTCTGCTTCAAGCCGTTTTCAACGGCGGCAATCTTTGCTGCCAACTGCTTATCAGCCGCAGAGAACAAGTCACCGGCGCAAGCCTTGTAGACTGCCTCGAATTTCTTGTAGGGAGCCTCGACCTGAGCCTTGACCTCCTTGCGCCGTTCCTCCAAAGCCCGGTACTGGGCATTCAGCTCACTGCGAGCTTTCTTGACCTCTTTGTAGGTCTCCTCGGTGCATTCCATAGCCAAAACATCTTCGACTCTGGCCAGCACTGTGTCATGGATTGTCCGGAGCTGATCTTCAATGATCGGCAACTGCCGGACAACAATAAGTTCATTTGTCATGGTTGCTCCTTTCTGCTCAATGTAATGGTTTCGTGGGCTCGGTGCCCAAAGTTCCCTTGGCTGAACATTTCGGTTTTCTCGAACTGCTCCTCGGTATAAATGCAGGCGCAGTTCACGATTCCCTCGATTTTGTCGGGGTGAAATACTCGGTAGGCAGCAACGGCAGCATGGCTATCGGGGGCTTCAACCTCTGTCCAGCCACCACGGAACGGCTGTCCCTCGGTACCGTAGGTGAAGTAGTATTTTGCCATTACAGCACCTCCCGGTGAATGTCGCCGTTGCTCCATTCTTCGATTTGCCCGGCAAAGGTTGCACATTCATCATCGGATAGCCCGGTAAAGTCCCGTTCTCCATTGA
>CAYPRM010000042.1:0-9793 GCA_964413365.1 uncultured Lachnospiraceae bacterium
GGAAGCTGTCGCGGAGTGACTGAAGGAGAGCGCGGTATTAAAAAGTTTGAATTTGCATAAAAAGTGCAGATTTTTCAGCCGCGCAGGCTCCTTCCACCGCTTCGCGGTCCCCCTCCCTCTCGGAGGGAGGCTATCGCAAGCCCTCGTTTTGGCAACACGAGCTTCGTACCGTGCGTACCCAACCGCCCGATTTTTAATAAAACGGTCGGCGTGTTGTTAAAAACCTGCGCGCAGTCGTTCACGGGGGAACGCTCGCGATGAATTCGCAGGTTTAGGTGCGTGTGGTGGGAAAAACACGACGCCGCGCGGATTTTTGTGCCATCACCGTGTTTTCAAAACGATTTTCTCCCATCTTCCACAATGCGTCGCTGTACTTACGCGTATTGCCTTTACAAAAGCTTCGATTTCAATTTCAAATTAGTAGCGTCGCCGTAGCCGAGCTTGCCGTAAAAGTGCTCGTGCATTTCATCATTGACCGCAACGAGCTGAACCATCGCCGCGCCCATTTTCTTCACTTGCTCCTCAAGCGCCGCCATCATTCCTGTGCCAACGCCGATTTTCTGGTATTCGGACGCAACAATGATCTCCGCAAGGTTATAAGCCGTAAGATCCGAAAAGGTCTCAAATCTGCCCATGGCAAAGCCGACCGCGTTCGTGCCGTCCTCTGCGATCATGCAGTAAGAATCGGGCGAGCCGAGCACCTGCCAAACTCTGCGATGTACAAGCTCAGGAGTCCATTCATCGCCCGTCCCGTTCCAATATTCAATAAAAAGAGGGGTAACCCTTGCGATGTCCTCTTTTTGCATTTGTCTGTATGTGATATTCATTTCCTTTTTCTCCCATTTTTATGTTCTTTGTCGCTCGGTGCTCGTTATGTGCCAAGTGAATTTACGCTAAATCTGCTTCGGCATCGCGAATGTAATAATAATTGAAATGATAGAGATCGTGGGTAATTTGCAAAGAACAATTGTTCGTTAGTTCCCTGCCCTTCCCCACGATCTGTCATTAACCGTATTGTTTTTTTGCAAAAATCCTACCTATATTAATTATAAATCCTTAAATATTTCGCTTCCGCAAACGCTCTGAAGCAGCGTCTCAAGGTCCTCGTCGGAGTCGAAGGATATCTCAAGCGTGCGCTTTTTGGCGGTGTTCGTGATCTTCACCTTGCGGCCGAGAACCTCACGGGAACGCTTTTCAAGCTCGTGAAGGTGGATGCGCGTCATCACCGTTGCGTTGACCGCCTCCGCATCAAGCTCCTCCTGCGTAACCTCGGAGGTGGAATTGATCCTTTTTACGGTATTTTCCACCTCTCGCACGCTCAGATCCTTCTCGATTATCTTGTGCGCGAGCGATATGACCGTTTCCTCACTCTCAAGTCCGAGTAGTGCGCGCGCGTGCCCTGCGGAAAGCTCACCGTTTTTAAGCATTTCAAGCACTTCTTCGGGCAGATCGAGCAGTCTGAGCAGGTTTGCGATCGCCGAACGGCTCTTTCCAACCTGCTTTGACACCTGATCCTGCGTCAGGTCAAAGCGGTCCATCAGTCCGCGGTACGCCAAGGCCTCCTCGATGGGGTTCAGATCCTCACGCTGAATGTTCTCTATGATCGATACCTGCGCGATCTTCAGATCGTCTCCGTCGAGCACGACCGCAGGGATTTCGTCCAGTCCCGCGAGCTTCGCCGCACGCCAACGGCGCTCTCCTGCGATTATTTCGTATGTATCGTCTATGAGCTGGCTCGGACGCACGATTATCGGCTGCAAAATGCCGTATTTCTGCACGCTTTCCGCCAACGCCTCAAGCCCCTCGCGCTCAAATGTCTTTCGCGGCTGATCGTGGCGCGGCTCGATCGACGAGAGCTTTATTATCTCTCCTGCGCCTTTTTTGCTTTCGACGAGATTATCGTCAAAGGTATCGAAAATGCTCTTTCCAAGTCCTCTTGATTTTGCCATTTTTTCTTCCTCACATTCTTTTTATTGCCGATTTTAAGTCGGAATTTTGATTTTTTAACGTGTTTTTGCGTAATTTTAACCGTTTTAAGCCTTAGATTCTCGAAATAAGCTCCTTAGCCACATCAAGATATTCGGACGCGCCCTTGGAATGTTTGTCGTAGTAGTATACGGGCTTGCCGAAACTCGGTGCCTCGCTCAGACGCACGTTTCTTGATATGCACGTTTCAAAAAGCTTGTCGGGATAGTATTTTCTGAGCTCGTCCATGACCTGCATCGAGAGCAAAAGCCTCTTGTTGTACATTGTGATCAGGATTCCGACGATCTCAAGGTTGGGATTATAGAGCTTTTTGACCTTTTTGGTCGTATTTATCAGCTGTGAAAGCCCCTCGAGGGCGTAAAATTCCGCCTGCATCGTTACAACTATGCCGTTACTCGCCGAAAGTGCGTTGACCGTGAGCATTCCGAGCGAGGGAGGGCAGTCGATTATGATATAATCGTAGTCGTTTTCTATGGATGCGAGCGCGTCCTTAAGGTTAAATTCGCTGCCCTCATCATTGTAAAGGTCAAATTCCGTTGCCGAAAGGCTCACGTTTGCAGGAATTATGGACAGATTTTGGTACGCTGTCTCAATTACGATAGATTTGATGTTAGCTTCGCCCTTCAGAACCTCTCTGACTGTGCCCTTGAGTGATCTTTTCGGAATTCCGACGCCGCTCGTTGCGTTGCCCTGGGGATCAAGATCGATCAAAAGCGTCCTTTTACCCGAAATTCCAAGGGATGCGGCGACATTGACTGCGGAGGTCGTCTTTCCGACGCCGCCCTTTTGATTGGCGAAGGATATAATTTTTGCCATTTTTAACTCCTTTACTTCTGTTATTCCGACGTTGTGCGTCGGGTGTTGTTCGGTTTTATTATAGCATATATCGCGCAGAAATGCAAGAGAAACAGCGTATTTTCCGTTAGAAATTTTCAATTTCTTTGTTTCACGTGAAACATTTTGTCGATTTTTGCGTGTTTTAACCAACAAAGTCGTGAATTTGCCTGTTTTGCACACGCAAATTGTTCCACGTGAAACATTTTGTCGAATGTCCGCCAAAACAGTTCTCTTACAGATACAAAAAGCCCCAGTTCAAAGCCGGGACTTTTTTGTATTTTTAAATCATTTTTTGCCTTTTTCGTTGGATTTTTTGATCTGTGAATATTTGCGTGGGTAATTAGTCGGCGTTGCATTGTGCTTAGGAATAGTGATAACAGTCCGAGCCTCGCTGATAGTCTCACCGACCGTCTCTCCAATAAGAGTCAAGTTAGCAAGAGACGCTGCGGCGAACGACTCTTTGCCCGCAAGCCTTGTGATAATCTCCCTCGCGCCGTCAAGCTCCTCGCGTGCGCTCTTCGCCTTCATCGCCACGAGCGTTCCGTCGACTCTGACGAGGGGCAGAGTGAGCTCTGCAAGCACAGGCATCGAGGCGACAGCGCGTGCGGTAGCACAATCGAAGTGCTCACGATACTTTTTATCGTGTGCAAGCTCCTCCGCGCGCCCAACAAGCGTCGAAACATTCGAAAGGCCGAGCATTTCCGCCGTTTCCGCAACATATTTTACTCGTTTTTCGGTGCTGTCGAGTGCGCAGATCCGCAGATCAGGGCGCATTATCGCGAGCGGCAGGGTAGGGAACCCGGCTCCGCATCCGACGTCGACGAGGGTTGAATTCTCGGGAACGAACGCAGATATCATCAGCGAGTCGACGATGTGCTTAAATATTACGCCGTCCTCGTCCGTGATCGCGGTCAGATTCATTATTTTATTTCTCTCCTCGAGCCTCTCGGACATTATGAACAATTGTTCGATCTGTTCCTCGCTCGCGTCGATATTGAGATTGAGGCGCAGGGCGTCGCGAAGCTTTGGCTTAAAGGTTTCAGGGTTCATTTTGGTCCTCCAAATTTCGGTATTTTTGCAAAAACGTTTCCATTATTTGCATTTTCAGATAAATTTCACACGTTTTTTTCTTCAAAAACACCCACAATTCTTCCGCATTTCCCACGGAATAGCAGTCATTTTTGAAAATATGCATCATTTTAGCACGTGAAATTATAACAATATAATTTTTCATTCTGTATACGGAACGTATCGCATCGTGTGGGATCACGGTCGTATTCCGCAAGCCGTCGCGCGAAGCTCGCTATCGGTCAGCTCGGTTGCAGTAAGCATTTCTACGGCGCTGCAAGGCGGCAAAATTCGGCGTGGGCAAAACCGCGCGACCGCAAACGCCACCCGCGCGTCATCCTCGAGCGAAGCGAAGGATCTTGCGCGGCGATGGTGCAAAAATCCGCGCGGCGGTGGTTTTTCCCACCGCACGTACCCAAACCTGCGAAATTTTCGCGACCGTTCCCCCATACGCGACTGCGCGCAGGGGTTGGTTAACATCACCGCGGAAAATATATTACAAAAGGATGAATTTTGCGTTACTATTTTGCAGCAACGAGGCGGTTGGGGTGGCGGCGAGGTGGCTGGCGTGGCGGCGAGATGGTTGGTGCGGTGGTAAAAAACGCGTCGAGATTCTTCGTCACACTCACAGCGATAGTGTTTCTCGAAAATCTCCCCACCGCACGTACCCAAACCTGCGAAATTTTCGCAAGCGTTCCCCCATACGCGACTGCGCGCAGGGGTTGGTTAACATCACCGCGGGAAATATATTACAAAAGGATGAATTTTGTGTTACTATTTTGCAACAACGAGGCGGTTGGTGCGGCGATGGCGCAAAAATCCGCGCGGCGGTGGTTTTTCCCACCAACCTCACCCAAACCTGCGAAATTTTCGCGATCGTTCCCCCATACGCGACTGCGTGCAGGGGTTTAGTAACACGCCGACTGTTTTATTAAAAATCGAGCGGTTTTGGTACGCACGGCACAAAGCCCGTGTTGCGAAAACAATGCTTTAAGAAAGGCTTCCCTGGCGCCGGGGCTCCCCAATGCGAGCAACGCGAGTGTTGGGGGTTCGCGGCTACGGAAGCTGTCGCGAAGCGACTGATGAGTCGGCTATTTGCAAAAGTAACCTTTGCTTCTCAAAAGCATCCCCCTGACCTCACCCAAACCTGCGAAATTTTCGCGAGCGTTCCCCCATCCGCGACTGCGCGCAGGGGTTTAGGACACCGCCCGTTGTTTATATAAACTTGCAATTTACAAAATTCCACCGCACGCACCTAAACCTGCGAATTCATCGCGAGCGTTCCCCCATACGCGACTGCGCGCAGGGGTTTGTTTTGTATCACTGCAGGAATATATTACAAAAGGATGAATTTTGTGTTACTATTTTGTAACAGCGAGGCGGTTGGTACGGCGATGGCACAAAAATCCGTGCGGCGTCGGATTTTTGGCAACACCCCGCACAATATATTTCAAAAGTGTGAATTTTTTATTTCGATTTTGTTGCGGAGCAACGGGCGGACAGGGAAGTCGTTATCATAATATTAAAAATATATTATCTTGTTATGAACTTTTTGTTACTGTTTTGTTACAGCAACACCGCGGTCGGCGGACTGCGCGCAGGGGCTTGGGGGGCGGTGCCGACCGCGGCGCATAATTATATAAAATTGCGATCCTGCATCCACTGCGCCGTCAAGACCTGTCCCTTCACGCCCTCACCGCGGTCAATAAAAGCCAAGAACGGCGCACGTTCTTGGCTTTTATTTTATGATCAGACAACCCCCTGCGCGAGCATAGCGTCGGCGACCTTAAGGAAGCCTGCGATATTCGCGCCCGAGACGAGGTCGCCGTCGCGGCCGTATTCGCGCGCCGCCTCTGAGCAACGGCGATAGATGCCATTCATTATATTTTTCAGCTCCGCGTCCACCTCGTCGAAGCTCCACGAGCGGCGCATGGAATTCTGCGTCATTTCGAGTCCGCTGACCGCGACGCCGCCTGCGTTTGCCGCCTTTGCGGGGGCGAACAGGACGCCTGTGCTCTGCAGGATCTCAACAGCCTCGGGCGTCGAGGGCATATTCGCACCCTCTGCGACGGCAACGCATCCGCCGTCAACAAGCGCCCTTGCTCCGTCGGCGTCAAGCTCATTTTGCGTAGCGCAGGGAAGGGCAATATCGCACCCCACGCTCCAAATTCCCGAGCAGCCGCCGTGGTACTCCGCGCCCTTGCGCGTCCGGACGTATTCGGATATGCGTCCGCGTCTTACTTCCTTTATCTCCTTGATAAGCGAGAGATCGACTCCCTCACCGTCGTAAATATAACCGTCAGAATCACTCATAGCGACCACCAGAGCGCCCAGCTCCTGCGCCTTCTGTGCGGCGTAGATCGCGACATTTCCCGAGCCCGAGATCACAACTCTCCTGCCGTCAAGCGACATACCATGATCGGCGAGCAGGTCGGAGAGGAAATAGCACAGTCCAAACCCCGTCGCCTCGCGTCTTGCAAGGCTTCCGCCGTAGGAGATGCCCTTGCCCGTGAGCACGCCCGAAAATTCACCGCGCATCCTGCGGTACTGACCGAACATATAGCCTATCTCGCGCGCGCCGACGCCGATATCGCCTGCAGGGACGTCCACATCCGCGCCGATATACCTCGACAGCTCGGTCATAAAGCTCTGACAGAAGCGCATTATCTCTGCGTCGCTCCTGCCCCTCGGATCGAAGTCCGAGCCGCCCTTACCGCCGCCCATGGGCAGACCTGTGAGAGAATTTTTGAACGTCTGCTCGAAGCCGAGGAATTTTATAATACTCTCGTTGACGGAGGGGTGAAAGCGCAAGCCGCCCTTGTAAGGGCCTATCGCACCGTTGAACTGCACCCTGAATCCGCGGTTCACATGAACGCATCCGAGATCGTCCACCCACGGAACACGGAATTTTATGATCCTCTCAGGCTCGACAAGCTCGGCGACCACACCGCTCTCTATATATTCGGGGTGCGCCTCGAGCACGGGCAGAATCGAGTGCATGACCTCGCTCACCGCCTGATAAAACTCACCCTCTCCGAAATTTCTGCGCTCCACCTCGGAAAGCAAGCCGAGGACATATTCCTTTGCCGCAGACATAATATCACCTCCGTAAAAATATCAATATAAATCTATGCCCTACGAGAGCATAGTGTTAATAAACTCCTCGACATACCCCTCAAGGAAGAAGAAATACGCAACGGCGAGCAGGACGGATAGCAGGGTAAAAACAACTATCCTCACCACCAGTCCCCGATTTGACGGACGCTCGACCGAGGTATAATGGGGATCGACCGCCTTCAGGCGTATGAGCATCGGCACAGTTGAGGACATTATCGCAACGATTATGATCGCCTGAAGAGGGAACAACACAAGATTTTTTACGATCCTCATCGTCGTGTCGAGGGGCATGAGGAGCTTTGATTTCTCCATACCGTAAAAATCGTACATCCACCACAGGCACAAGGTCGTAAGTATCATATTGCAGAGCGTGTTGACCGTAATTTTCGCCCAGAGCGCACGGGAGACCGTGATCCGCCTGCGCCAGAAGAATAGACCGAAAAGGAACGAGCTCGTCATCTCCACCACCGCAAAGGGAATGAAGAATTGCGCTATCCTGCCACGCACGAGCTCTCCGAGCACGTCGCTCGCAACTCCCACCACGAGCCCCACCATAGGGCCGTATATCAGCGAGCCGATCGAGTTCACGTAGGCGTCGAACGTTATCTGCAGACTTGTGTTTCCGACGGGAATGCTTATAAATTTCACGACCACTCGGAGCGCCACAAAGAGTGCCGCCATCGTCAGCATACGCACGTCGCCGAGCTGGGACATCGCGTCGCGCCAGTATTTTCGCGAGAGAATGCTCACGTATTTTTCGTCGGGCAGACGAATGTTTTCTGAATTTTGCATATAAAAATACCTCCCTTCCCAAACTGAAGAAAGGAGACGTGCACCTTGCCACAGCGGGATGCGAGCGGCGCACCGCAGATAATGATATCCTTCGTCCAAGGGGCAACTCCCCGTCCCCATGGCACTTTACGCGCGCGGCTCTACTCTGTTTTTTTTCTATTTTAGCACAAAATTAATAAAAAGACAAGTATTTTGAGAAAAAACTTGACTTTTTTGCAACAATATATTATAATTCCTCTCGGTGAGTTCGAGATCCTCCTCACCCGACGCTCCCACGCCGACAAAATAAACAAAACTAAGGAAGGAAAATCAAAAATGATCAAAAGATCGTCAGAGAGGGTAAGACACCTCACCGTCAGCGCCACCATTGCCGCGTTCTATGTCGTATTAACGCTCGTCAGCTCCGCCCTCGGACTGTCCTCGGGTGTCGTGCAGGTCAGAATTTCCGAGGCGCTCTGCGTCCTCACCGCCATCACCCCCGCCGCCGTTTCGGGACTCACCGTCGGCTGCCTTATCGCAAACCTCATAACGGGCGCAAATATCCTCGACATCGTGTTCGGAACGCTCGCAACGCTCCTCGGCGCACTCGGCGGATACGCACTGAAAAGGCATAAATACCTCGTCCCCCTGCCCACCGTCGCGGCAAATACGATAATAATACCGCTCGTCATATATTACGGCTTCGGCATCACCGATATAGCCATCCCCCTCGTCGCCGTGAGCATCCTCGTCGGCGAAGTCATCTCCGCCTACCTCATGGGCACGGCACTCCTCACAACACTCGAAAAGTGTAGCTTCAAAATTTGATAGATTTGATAAAAATAAAACCACCCTATGCCTCGTCGGTGGTTTTTTGTTTTATGCCGCGTGAAAATACGTTATCCGCACGCAAAAAAGGGACATACTATAACGTATAGTATGGCATTTTGCACACGGCATATCGTCAAAATGTACAGATTTTGATTTGTGTTTTTGTGCAAAATGTACTTTTTTCGTGAAATCTATTGACTTATGCCCCAAAAAGGAGTATAATGGGCACAACAAAGGGGACATACTATACGTTATTGTGTGCCCTTTTGCACTGAAGCGCGCGGGAGATCGCCGTTGACCGCGCAACGACAAAAACGCCTCAACGATTGCAATGAGGCACATTTCAAAATGATTTTAAGGAGAAAAATGAAATGAAAAACACTAAAAAGGGTTTCACCCTCGTTGAATTGCTCGTAGTTATCGCAATTCTCGCAATCCTCGCAACCGTTTCTGTGGTTGGGTATACGAGCTTTATCGACAGAGCTAATCAGTCGAACTCCGATACCGAGGCTAACCAGATCAAGACAATGATCGAGTCCGGTCTTATGGGTGCTGACGAGTATGTAAGATTGACGGATACTATTTATGTTCACAAAATCACTGTATCTGAAAGTTCTGTAAAGAAGTATGAAGTTGTAGTTGATGAGTCCAAAGCGGCTGCAGATGCGGCTTTGGATGGCAAAAAAGTATTTGATGCAAGAACAGACGTTAAAGAACTTCTTTCCACCGGTAGTGGAAAGACATTGACTGCAACTGAAGACGATGGTCTTGTTTATACATACAGCTCTGAAATCAAGACTAAGATATCTACGATAGGAAATCTTGCAGTTGAGGTTAAAAAGAATACTACAGCTCCTTCCACATCCGAAAGCGGAACTTAATAATTAATCCGTTTACCGAAAGGTAAAAAGCCTTTTTGAGCGCCGACGGTTCTGAGGCGCACGCGGTACGCAATCAGCCGCGATATACGGTGATACGCACGGGTGCTCACGCATCCGCACCGAGAACTTCTTTTTGAATAAACCCTCGAGCCGCGCGCTCGGGGGTTATTTTTTTGCCAAAACGGACGCTTGCGATAGCCTCCCTCCGAGAGGGAGGGGAAGCCAAATGTTGCCTGCGGCAAATGAGGCACGCACTTCGTGCTAATGATGTTGCTTCGCAATGATGTTAGCACTTCGTGCTA
>CAYPRM010000043.1:0-9690 GCA_964413365.1 uncultured Lachnospiraceae bacterium
TCATTTGCCGCAGGCAACATACGAGGGGGAGATCACTCCGCGTCAGCTTCAGTTTTGGGATTAAGGTACGCCGAGATGACGGCGGCGTCGACGGCGGAGACGGATGCTCCCGACGGGCCGCTCTCAATGACGGTGGTTACTGCGATCTGTGGGCTCTCCATCGGTGCGAACGCCGAAAACCAGCAGTTCTGTCCGCCGCCGACCTGTGCCGTTCCCGATTTTCCGCAGACCGTTACGTCGATCCCGTATTTTCTATACATATTGAGTGTTGCAGTCGGTGAATTATCGACCATATTCTTCATTCCGAGCTTTATGGTCGAGAGCGTCGAGCCGGATATCTGCACGGTGCTTAGCACCTCGGCACGCTGCTCATAGACGATCTCGCCCGAAAATGTCCTTACGGAGTGGAGCAGGTGGGATGCGTATCTCGTGCCGCCGTTTGCAACCGTTGCGATATAGGATGTTACCTGAAGCGGTGTATACTGATGTATGGACTGTCCGATATACGAGGACGCCTCCTCATAGGGAGTCCAATTTGACGAATTCTCGGGGCAGGCTATCTGTCCTATCAGCTCGGGGATCTCTATTCCCGTGCTCTGACCGAGACCGAGGGATTCGCAATACCTCTTCATCGTTGCGATATCGAGCTTATCGTAGCCCGTATTGATAAAGAACGCGTTACAGGAGAGCGTAAGTGCCTCCACGACGTTCAGATTATGCGTATGGTATGTATTATGGTTCTCACACTTGATCATCATACCGTGGCTCTTATAGCCGCCGTCGCAGTACGCGGTGGAGGTAGCATTTATCGCGCCCTGCTCAAGTCCTGCAAGTGCGACCGCTACCTTAAAGGTAGATCCGGGAGCATAGACTGCGTAGGTCGCGCGGTTGAGGAGCGGAATATTCTCATCCGCAGCGAGGGAATTATAATCCTTCGAGAATGTAGTGAGATCATACGTGGGATAGGACGCTATGGCGAGTATCTCGCCCGTATTGGGATCGACCGCAACGCTCGCACCCTTATCCTTATTGAAATCCTCCATGTACTGACGCAAGGCGTCCTCCGCGGCGATCTGAACATCGATATCTATCGTAAGATAGACATCCTTGCCCGCGATAGGCTCTGTGGTTATCTTCTCGGAGACGATCTCACCTGCGGAATTTCTCGTAACGGTCTTAACGCCGTCCGAGCCACGCAGATACTCCTCAAATTCGCCCTCGCACCCGTCGATGCCAACGGTATCGTTCATTCCGTAGCCGAGGGATCTATAATATTCCCACGTTTCCGCGGTTATAGCTCCCACTCTGCCGAGTATATGGCTTGCGTACCCCGGGTACATATATGTTCTTTTAGTGCTTATCCTATCGCTCACGCCCGCAATCGAAAGCTCCTTGATATACGAAACGAGGTTGATATCCACCCCACCTGCCATGGTGTAGGGTGTTACGGAGCTGAACTGAAGCCTGACCATATCGTATCTGACTCTGAACAGTCTGTCAATATCCTCATCGCTCCAGATCGGCTCGCCGTCGTTGCCGAGTCTGTTATATTTCCATCTTTTGATGTAATAATCCCTCAGCTCCTCCGCACTCGCGCCCTCCATATCAAGATCCTTAAGTATCCTGTGGAGCGCCCTGTACGTTGCCGTACCCTCCGTGGTAGCCTCGGTGGAATAGGTATAGCTCGGGTACTCGCCGTCAAACGGGAAAAGATCGCTCGGGCGGTATTTGGCATTGCCCGTTTTCTCCATAGCGTCAAGCACCCTGAGTATGGTATTGTTGAACTCGACAAAATCGTCGGGCATATAGGTATAGTCAAGTATTATATCGTATGCGTAGGAGGTGGTAACGAGCACCTTGCCGTTCCTGTCGCATATATTGCCTCTGAGCGCCTGTATCACCTGCGTTTCGGTGGTATAGCTGCTCTGCTCACGGAGCTGCTCGGTCTTTTCCGAGTCGAGCTGGAGGTAGGCAAGGCGAACGGCGAACACGGCGCACACGAGTGCCAGCAGGGCAGGCATCAGTGCGAGCCTTCGAGAGCCGCTTGATCCTTTTTTCATTATTTTCCTCTCTTTTTATCCTGCAAAGGTATTGAATGCTATAATTATCACGCAAACGGCAATAAGTGCAACAGAGCCTATACTGCCGAACATTATCTCGGCGCGCGAGCTCTTGGGGATCCTGACGCTGCCGCGATCGAGGTGAATATTTTTAATATTACGTCCGAGAACGATCACTCCTGCCGTTATCATCACGAGCATCGCAAGCTCATAGACACCGAGCAGGGCGATGGGCAGCATATTTGCCGCTATATATTCCTCTGTGAGCGCGCCTGCCGAGATAAGCTCGATAAGCTCCTCATAATCCATCATACCGAGGATCGCGGAGGGAAGCACGCCGCAGAAAAGATTGATAAATATGTGAAGGACTGTCGAGTAGACGATCTTGCCTGTTTTGACGTAGATATAGGAGAACGCCATGCCGAGAAGGAAGGCGTAGAAGAGCTGGTAGAGATTTCCGTGGAAAAGTCCGAAGATGAGGGAGGGGAAGATGACCGCCACCGCCTCTCCGTAGGGTGTGAGGCGATCGATGGCGAGCTTTCTGAACATAAGCTCCTCAACGATAGGTCCGACGATACCGACGAGCACTATCGAGAGCAGTATATTCGTCTCACCGAGCAAAGCATCGACCGAGTTTTCGGGTGCCGAGCCGAGCGCCGCCTCCATATACGTCATAAGGATCGTGGAGATGTAGTTCCCAACGTACATAATAAATATCGACGCGACGGCGTACTTCAAAAATCTGCGGACACCGAGCCTTGATGCCACGGGGGGCGTTTTCGGCAGTCTGCGGAGCATAAGCACGAGCACGGGCAATGCGATAACATACTGTATTACGGAGCTGAGCACTATCGAAACGTTATAATTATTCACGTATTGCGGAAAATACTCGCTAAGGATGTAGCCTGCCGCAAGAGCAAGCCCGTTCGATATCACGAGGTACGCAAGGAACGAGAGGCAGAGGCAGGAGAACACCGCCTTGTGCCGCTTCACCTCATCGGGTGTAAGCTCGGGTGCAGGCATACCAAGGCCCCCGTTTCCGTTATTTTGATTGTTCTGATCGTTATTCCGATCGTTATTATAGGGATCGTAGTTCATTTGCGATCCTCCTTTCTGTTTGTTCCGTTTGACGCTTTCGCTTTTGAAAATACACGTCCGAGCCACCTCACCGCAAGGTAGGAGAGGGAGCAGAGGGCGAGCGAGGACAGGTACTCGGGCAGGGCGAAGCCAAAGAAGATGTGCAAAAGATCCGCCGAGTACGACGAGATCAAGGTCTCGAGCATATTATAAGCCCCCTTTGCGGCAAAGGTGATCACCGCAAGCGCGAGATATGAGAGATATCCGCGTCCGAGCACACGGGACGAGAGCGGCGGCAAAAAATATCCGCAGAGAAATGAGAAGGCGATATAAAGTGGGTAGGAAAAGCCCCCAAGCGAGCAGTACACCACGCCTCCGACGATCCCACAGACGGCGCACACCTCGCGGTCCTCAAGCAGGGCGAGCGCGCAGATCATTCCGAGCAGCATATCGGGCGTTGCGCCCAATATATTCACTCTCGAGAAAAACGAGACCTGCAATATACCGACAAGAAGCATAGCGACGCCGTAGAGCATACATTTGTACGCTATGACTCTCGCTCTTGCACCGTTCACACCCATAAATACACCTCCGTACCGTATTCGTATAATTATACAACAAAACAGGGGAAAAATCAATATAAATATTATTAATATTTGTAAAATAAAGAAGAGCCCCTGCTGTAGCAAGGGACTCTTTTTTGCTTTTTGCTTTTTGCTTTCTGCTTTCACACAGAGGCGGCTTCAACCTATATTACAGGTTTATAAGGCTCATAAAGTGCATAACGCACTTCTTGCAGACCTTTCTGTCCTCGTAGCTGACGAGATCCTCATCGCCATCACAGAATACGCAGGTGGTGCTGCACTTTCTGAGAATTATCTTGTCGCCCTGAATGGATATTTCCAGAAGATCCTTTGGCTTGATGTTAAAAGAATCGCGGATCTCCTTGGGCAAAACGATTCTTCCGAGATTGTCAACGGGTCTCGAGATACCGGTAGGTTTCATTTTTTCCTCCTTAGCCGTGATACGGCGCAATTTGTTTATTTTTGTGTATTACGGCTCACACCGTTTACTAAATTGTACCACAAAGGCCGGGGAATGTCAAGCCCTAAAAAAAGCGAAAGCCGTCGCTTTGCGGCAAGAGCAGGAAAATGCCGCCGGTGTTTGACGCTTCCCGTCGACGATTTTGGTATTGACATTTACAAAATTTTGGGCTATAATATACCCGACGATGTGTCCGAAACAAAGAAAACGGCTTGAGGCGTTCCGTCGCGGTGGGTTCGTGTTAGTCCGCAAGGGTGCCTCCCATGCAGCCGTTTTCATATCCCAAAAATTTCGCCTGCACGGACGGGCAATTTTCGTGCGCCTCCACACAGCACACGGGGAAGCAGACAAGTGTACATATCATAATTCGCAATAGAGTAAGCAAGGAAAGGAGTTTACAGTAGAAATAAATGAAAGCAAAGAAAAAGAAGAATACGGCAGAGCCTGCGGAGAATACTAAGCAGGAGAAGATAAAAGCGCCCACGCACAAGAGGTCAAAGACCTCGAAGCAAAAGACGCAAAAGACACCAAAGACGCAAAAAACGCAAAAAACGCAAAAAGTTCAAAAGGATCAAAAGCCAACAAAAAGCACCCCACGCAAGAAAAACAGCACAAGCAATAAAAAAAGCGGCAAAAGCAGTTCAACGCTCAGGAGCAACGCAAGCCGCGGATACGTTCCGAGCATCGCGCGAGATCCGAGAGCGAGCGTTCGCATAATACCGCTCGGAGGGCTTGGCGAGATAGGCAAGAACATCACCGCGATAGAGTGCGGAGAGGATATAATCATCGTCGACTGCGGATTTGCGTTCCCCGACGAGGATATGCTCGGTGTGGATCTCGTTCTCCCCGATTTCACGTACCTTCGTGAGAGGGCGGACAAGGTCCGCGGACTCGTTCTGACTCACGGGCACGAGGACCACATCGGTGGCATCCCGTACCTCCTTCGCGAGATAAACGTTCCCATCTACGGCACGCTGCTCACGCTCGGCATAATCAAAAACAAGCTCGCAGAGCATAAGCTCGAGTCCGAGCCGATCCTCCGCGTAGTAAGCGCTGGGGATAAAATAAAGCTCGGTACAAGCTTTACTGTGGAGTTCATTCATGTAAATCACTCGATAGCGGACGCCTGCGCGCTCTGCATCGACACGCCTGCGGGCAGGATCTTCCACACGGGAGATTTCAAGCTCGACCTCACACCCATCGACGGCGAGGTCATGGATCTGACACGTCTCGGAGAGCTTGGCAAGGAGGGAGTCGATCTCCTTCTCTGCGAGAGCACGAACGCCGAGCGCACGGGGTACACGCCGAGCGAGCGCAAGGTCGGCAAGTCCCTTGAATATATATTCAGCACGCACGAGGACAAGAGGATCGTACTTGCGACCTTCTCCTCGAACGTTCACAGAGTCCAGCAGGTCATCGACATAAGCGCACGCCACGGACGCAAGGTCGCCATCACGGGGCGGAGCATGCTCAACATCGTCGGAGCGGCAACGGAGCTGGGATATATGACCTTCCCCGACGGAGTGCTCATCGACATCTCCGAGATCAAGAGGTACAAGCCCGAGCAGCTCACCATCATCACCACGGGCTCGCAGGGAGAGCCAATGAGTGCGTTGTACAGAATGGCGTTCTCCGACCACAGAGAGGTAACGCTCGGCAGGAGCGATGCGGTCATTCTTTCGTCGAACCCGATCCCGGGTAACGAAAAGCTCGTCGGCAGGATAATCAACGAGCTGCTCAAGAACGGCGTTGAGGTGGTAAGCGACGCGAGCCTGAGCGTCCACGTTTCGGGACACGCCTGCAGTGAGGAGCTGAAGCTGGTAACAGCCCTCCTGAAGCCGAGATATTTCATGCCCGTTCACGGAGAGTACCGCCATCTGGCGGCAAATAAGGCTCTCGCACTCGAGATGGGAATTGAGGAGAGAAATATATTCATCTCCGACATCGGTAAGGTACTGGAGCTTGATGCAGGGGGAGCGAGATTTGCGGGAACAGTCCCCTCGGGCAAGGTGCTCGTCAACGGAAATGCCGTCGGCGAGATCGGAAATATCGTGCTCAGGGACAGGAAGCACCTGTCGCAGGACGGACTCATCGTCGTCGTTGCAAACGTGGATCTGCGCGCAGGACTGCTCGTTTCGGGGCCGGATGTCGTGAGCCGCGGATTTGTGTACGTGCGTGAATCCGAGGAGCTGATGGATGACATCAGGGACGTCGCACAAAGCTCCATTGAGGACTACCTCGACAGAGCGAGAATGGCGGACCGCGCCGCGCTCAAGACCAGACTTCGCGACGACCTCTCAAAATACCTCTATTCGAGAACGAAATGCAGACCAATGATACTCACCATCATTATGAACGTGTAGTAAATATTGTATAAAAATCGCGAATATCCGTACAATTCACCGCCTGTTCATATTTCGTTCACAATAAAACAACATTATTAAACTATAATAACACTATTAATGCCCAAAAAGGAGAGATTAAATAAAATGGCACAGGTCAAACCCACTCAACAGAAGAAAATGAGCCGTCCTGCGCTTGCGGCGCTTATCGTCAGCATCGTTCTTGTCGTTGCTATGATAGTTTCGCTCGTCGCATCCAACGGAATTTTCACACGTATAAAGAAGGGAGCATACACCGAGAACTTTGAGATCAACGGTTCCATGCTCGCATACTATACGGCATCGTACTATCAGAATTGGTACTACAATAACTACTATTATATCCTTCTCGGATATATAAGTTTCGATGCATCCAAGCCCCTTAGCGAGCAGTACACCGACAGCTCCAAGACGACCACATACCTTGATCAGTTCACAAACGGAACCAAGGATTACGTCGAGCAGGTGCTCAAGTACTGCGAGGCAGCTCTTGCCGATAAGGAGGGCTACGATTACGACGCCGCTAAGGCTGAGGCAGAGGAGTACGCAAATTCCTCCATCGAGTCCCTCAAGGAGAGCGCACGTAAGAACAGCATGGATCTTGCTACCTACATTCGCTACAACTTCGGCGATGAGGTGAGCCAGAGCGATCTTAAGAAGGCACTTATTCTCGAGCACATCGCATCCGATTATGCTAACGTTATCTACGATAGGATCTACGATGCTATGACCGAGGAGCGCAAGGATAAGTATTTCAAGGATAACCTCAGCACATTCATCAGCGCAGAGTACCTTATCTTCACACTCACAGAGACTGAGACTCCCAATAAGATCGACGATAAGCTGTATGTTACCGATGAGTATCCCGACGGCAAGAAGAACCCCGAGTACGAGAAGGCTGTCGCAGCTGAGGCTGAGAGAGTAAAGGTCATCAACGATGGCAATAAGCTCAAGGATCAGGAGATCATCGCTAAGTTCAAGGACCTCGAGTCCATCACCGATGTTGATGAGAGAGTAAAGGCGTTCAAGAAGCTCATAATGGAGCAGAAGTACGAAGCAAGCTTCAACACCGCATATACAGCAGGCACAAAGGATTGGGACAAGGGAGACCTTCCCTCCGATGAGGATAAGGAAGCATTCCGCGACCAGATGAAGGAAGCCATCATCAACGCCGCTATCGAGGGTAAGAAGGATCTTACCGAGGATAAGACTGAGGATGACACCACCGAGGGCGAGGACGAGACCGAGTCACAGGCAGAGGGCGAGACCAAGTGGGATAAGCTCAAGAAGACTCTCCCCACTTCCGTTATCACCAACCTCAATTCTGCAGTAACAAATTCTACAAAGACTGTAAAATACAGCATCGCAGATGCAAGAAATCAGTGGCTCTTCGGTGGCGTAAAGGCTGAGTACGGCATTGATTACACCGACGAGGAGAACGAGAAGAACTTTGAGCACGTAAGTGCTATAAAGGGCGAGATCGACAGAGAGGATAAGGAGATCACCGACGAGACCAAGAAGGGCTACGGCGCGTATACTCTCAATGTTTACTGCGTTACAGAGTCTGCTCACAGAGATGAGAGCGCAACGCATAACGTAGGTCATATCCTTTTCAAGGTCGATAAGAACGATTCCACCTGCTACGCAACAAGCGATGAGGCTAAGGCAGCAGCGGATAAGATCCTTGAGCAGATCAAGGCTACCGCTAAGGACGGCGTAGTTGATAAGGATATCTTCGAGCAGTTCGGTAAGGATAATACCCACGACTCCAACGTTTTCTATGAGAACGTTTATGAGGGACAGATGGTAGATGAGTTCAATGATTGGCTCTTTGATTCTGAGAGAACTCAGGGCGAGGTAGATCTTATTGAGACCAAGAGCTACGGCTGGCATATCATGTTCTATAACGGCCTCGGCGAGATCCGCTGGAAGTCGGACGCACATGACGCCGCAACGGATGAGGACGTCGACACCTGGTACGATGAGCTTAAGACTACCGTAACCATCAATACGAACCTCATTAAGACATTCCTCGGCGAATGATCTTAAAAATAAAATGGCACGGATCCTCCGTGCCATTTTGCTAAAGTGGGCTCACCCATTTACATAGCGAGCAATATCGGTGCTCCCCTCGTTCGCACAGCGAGCATTGTACGTCGCCTTCGGCTAATGATGTTAGCACTCAAAAAACAGCACAAACCCATTCTTTCCATCTGGAGGTCAATATGAAAACCAAATCAAGCTCCATTCTCGCCTACCGCTGTCCGATCTGCGGCTCCGGCGTTATGACCATTCCCGACGCGCTCTCCCTGAGTGCACCGATGCTCCGTCTGCGTTGCGACTGCGGCGGTAGCGAGATGTCCATCACAAGGCACGCCGACGGGCGGATCTCTCTGGACGTTCCGTGCCTCATCTGCCCGAAGCCCCACACATTCACCCTCGCACCCAATGTTCTGCACACCGAGGATACGCTCGCGCTCCGTTGCCCCTGCTCCGATATGAATATTTGCTTCATCGGCGACGAGGATCACGTAAAGGCGGAGCTGGCTCGCGGCGAGCTTGAGCTGATGCGCCTGATGGAGGAGAACGGAGTAGCCGATCTCTCGAGCTTCAGACGCGCGAACGAGGAGGACGACGAGGCACTTGATTCCGAGCTGACGCAGAGCGTTCTTTTCGTGCTCTCCGAGCTCGAGGCGGAGAAAAGGATCTTCTGCCGTTGCCCTCGCGGCGATGGAAAAGAGAAAATCGATCCCGAAAAATACGGCTTCGAGATCCGCGCAGGCGAGGTCGTTGTGAGTTGCCGTGACTGCGGTGCGCAGAGGGCGATCCCGACGGACAACTCGCTCAATACGCACGCATTCCTCGACTCGGACGTGCTCTATCTCGAATAACGGACGAAAATTTGCCCTCCGACGGCGGTCGCGGCACGCTTTGGCTCGAAAAATTGAGCAAAAATGCCAAAAAATCCGCCTCGGGAGAGCAAAATAACCGATTTTTTTGAAATTTTGAAAAAAAGGTCTTGACAAACAAGAAGCGTTATGATAAAATATACAAGTCGCTGATAAAAACGATATGGCGGGATAGCTCAGTTGGCTAGAGCAATCGGTTCATACCCGATAGGTCATGGG
>CAYPRM010000044.1:0-9048 GCA_964413365.1 uncultured Lachnospiraceae bacterium
GTACCAGCCCGACAGATCGACCGTCGCGCGCGACGCGCCGGACCCGACGTCGAGCTTCTCGCCCAGGCGCAAGTCGCACAGCGCGTACGCGCCGAACGAATCCGTGAACATGTACGTGGTCTTGAGGCCGAGGATCCCCTGCGCCGTGAACGCCGTCTCAGACGCGCGCGACCGCTCGCCGCCGGAGTCGCCGTCGAGTTCCGACGAGGGCGGCACGCCGGGGATGTCGAAGTCGAAGGACGACCGCCACGACCAGTCCCGCGCGTACCGGCTCCGGGCGCGGATCCAGTCGAACGCCACGCCGAGGCGGCCCGCCACCGACCACGCCTCCGTCACGCGCCACTCGGGCTCCGCCACGAGGCGCACCTCGCCGAACCCGGCATCGAGCGTCCGCCGCCGCGCGTCCGACGAGCTGAAGTCGTACGTCGTGTACCCGTCGTCGGACGTCTGGTGCTCGTGCGTCGCCGTGCGCGTACGTCCGCGCAGCACGCGCCGCTCCGGCGCGACCGCCCCGCCCGCGCCGAGCCAGAGACGGAAGTCGCCGGCCTCCCAAACGTTCCAGAGGACGTCCGCCTCCGGCCCGTACAACTGCGTGTAGTCCTTCGCGCCGCCGGACGCCCCGCGCACGTTCCCGCGCGCGAACCCACCGGCCGACAGCCGGAAGCCCGCCGCGCCGTCCGCCCCCCACGCGCCGAACGCGCAGACGCCGGCCGCGAACATGGATACCAGTCTCTTCATTCCTCTTCTCCTTCTTTCACTTGTCTCGATTCCAGTTTGACCTTGATGAACGCATGGGGGCCGAGCGCGACCGTCAGGTCCGCCTCGTCCCGCGTGGCGTCGTCCAGATACGGCGAAAGGTCGACCGCCGTGCCGGAAATGTAGCGGAAACGCGATGCGAGGCCCTCCGCCCCGTACACGTGGACACAGCCCGCGTCCGGCTTCCGGACGACGGCGTTCCCCGCGCCGGGCGACACCCGGATCCGGACGCGCCCCGTCCGCGGGTCGAACGCGACGATGGCGAGCGACGGCTGGGAGTAGGTGGCAACGGCCTCCGCGCCGTCCACCGTGAACGCCGGCGCGATCCCCAGCCCGGCGAGCAGCCCGGCGTCCGCCACGTCGCCCGCGACCGTCACGCGCCGCACGTCGGGGTGCGCCGCCAGCTCGTCCGCGAGCACCTTCCGGACGGCCGCCTTCTCCGCCGCGCCGAGCAGCCCGCCCGCGTCGAAGACCTCCACCACCCCCGCCTCCACGACGTCCACGGCGTACGTCGTCACACCCCCGGCGGTTTCGGCCACGACGGCGGCGCCCGCCGGCGCGCCCGCGAGGTCGAACGCCAGCCCCGCCGTCGCCGTCGACAGGAGTTCGTAGTGCCCCGTCCGCCAGCCGGACGGCGGCGCCGCGACGCGGACGCGCCCGGCCGCCGACACCGCGCCGGACACCGTCACCGGCCGTCCGGCGTCCGACGCCATGATCCCGTCGCCCGCGCCGAGCGCGAGCGCCCCCAACGCCGTCTCCGGCCACACCGTGAACGCCCCCTCCAGGCGCGACGCCGCCGCGCCCGGCGCGAACGACCGCACCATGCCGTTGACGGTTCCGACCGGATCCTCCGCCGAGAGGTCCGTCACGCCGTCCCGCGCGCCGAACCGCACGTCCTGCAGCGCGACGTCGGAGAACAGCCCCGCCGTCCCCGCCCGCACCGCGAAACGGACGCGCAGCAGCTCGCCCCCGCCAGACGCGCCCGGCGCGAAGCCGGAGACGACCGCGCACAGGCGCCCCGCGCCCGAATCCGCCCAGGTGAAGGCGTTCGCGTCGACCGCCGCGCCCGCGTCCGCGCCCAGGCACACGACCACCGACGGGTCGTAGCCGACCACCACAACCGCCGCGCCGACATCCGAAAGGTCGTCGGCCGACACCGACACGGACACCGCCGCGCCGGGATTCGCCGCCACCGTGCCCGCCGCCACCGTGCGGGCGGCGGCCGTGCCGACCATGCCTGCGGCCAGCAGCGCCGCGCACGCCGCCGCCATTCCACATCCACGCACCGTCATTCCGCATCCTCCTCGATCTGCAGCAGCCACTGCGCGAGCAGCGACACGTCGTTCACGTCCACGATCCCGTCGCCGTTGGCGTCCGCCGCCCGCAGGGCATCGCCCGTCAGCTTCCACGACGCATACGGCGGCCGGCCGGCGAGTTCCGGCAGCGCGCCGACGATGGACTGGTACTTGATGACGTTCTGGAGCCGCGTCATGTCCTCCTGCGTCAGCCGGCCGTCGCCGTCCACGTCGCCGGGCGAGTACCGCCCGATCTCGCGCAGGATCAGGACGGAGACCTCCAGCGGGAATTCCGTCCGCACCCGCGCGGCGAGGCCGTTCGCGCCCATCCCCGACGCGCCGAGCACGCGCACCCAGGCGTTCGTCCGCAGGTCGCGGACCTCCCGCGCCGTGAACGCGAGGAAGTTCGTGCCGTGAAGGCCCTCCGCCGTGAACGTGAACGTCCCGCCCGACGTCGTGAGGCCGGCCGTCGCCGCCGAGCCCTCCGCGCCGCCGAAGTCCAGCAGATCCGCATCCCAGGCGAGGCGCACCGTCAGGTTCGTGACCTCGCCGTCCGACGTCCGCCCGACGGGCAGACGGAACGTTTCGCCGCCCTTCGTCTTCACGGACCACGCCCCCACCGACATCGTCGGCGCGACGGGCGGGTTCGCGTTCGGATTGCGGATGAAGACCGTGCAGGACGCGCTGGCGGGACGGACCGTGAAGCCGTTGCAGTCCGTCGCGACGGCGTTCGTAAGCGCGACGGTCGTCGCCAGGTTCGTTTCGGTCGAATGCGGGTCGAGCGCGTGGAATTTCAGCGCCAGGTCGCCGGCCGCCGCAGAACCCGTCCAGCCGTCGAAGCGCAGCAGACCGGGATCGAACGCGACGTCCGCCGTGAAGGCCGTCAGCTTCTCCGTTGCCGTCACGGCGACGGGCAGCGTGAACGACGTCCCGCCGTCGACGCGGGCGTCCGCCAGCGACACGGCCACGAGCGCGGGGACGAGCGGGTTCGAGTCGGAGATCTCCACCGTCGCCGACTGCGGGAGGTCGAGCGCCACCTCCCGCCCGTCAAGCGCCCTCACCGTCGCGGACGCCAGCGTGACGGTCGTCGCCGTGACGTCATGCACGTCCTTCACCTTGAAGTCGAGCAGGAGGAAGCGGCCCGCGCCCGTCCCGACCTCGCCGCCCGTCGCGGCGAGGCGCCACGTCCCGTCCGCGACGTCCGCCGTGTAGTCCAGCGCGTCGGTCAGACCCGTCGGGCGGATCGCGACCGGCTTCAGCACGGCCGGGTCGAACGTGAAGCCCATGGACAGGCCCTCGGCGGAAATGCCCATCGAGTTGTTCATCGAGACGACGACCGTGACGTTCGACCCCGTGAAGCCGCTCGTGTCCGTCAGCCACACGTGCGGACGGAACTGCACGTATATCGCGTCCGTCGGCATGGATTCGTGGACGGTCGGCGTCGAGTTGCCCGCAATGTAGAAGCGGCTCACGCCCGTCACGCGGTACCAGTAGTCCCGAATTGTCCCCGGCTCGTCGCGGTAGCGCGGTAGCGGCCACAGCGATTCGATGCGCGTGAACGCATTGGGATCCACCCCACGGTAGATGCCGTAGCCGCGCACCTTCGAGTTGCCGCTCGGATCCCAGGAGAGCACGACCGAATCCACGCCCGCCATCGCCATGACGTTCGACGGACGTCCGACCGCCGGGTCGACGAGCAGCATGAGCCGTCCGTCCGCCGTGCCGACGAGGCAGTCAAGGTCGCCGTCGCCGTCCCAGTCCACGAGCGCAATTGACAGCCCCCGCGCGAAGCCCGCGTGCGTCCCGCCCCAGACCTTGTGCTGGAGAACGTACGAACCATCCGAAATACCTTTGTAAAACCAGATGCGCCCCTCGGCATCCCCAACAAGCAGATCGACGATGCCGTCCTGATCGACGTCCCCAAACGCGCAGGAGACCGCGTCCGACGGCGGCACGTCGAGCGCAAGCCCGTCCAATGCCGCGAGGCTTCCCACCGCAAGATCGAGACCGTTCGTGGAAAGGCCGTCCGCCCGCGTGAAACACGGGTTGCCATCCGAGCCAACGTTCCGGTAGATCGCATGGCCGCCGTCGTAGAGCACAATCAAGTCAAAGTGTCCATCACCGTCCACATCCGAAACGATCGGCCGTGCGTTCGCGCCGAATGTCGCGCTTGCCGCGCCATTGTCCGCGAACGTGGACGTGAACAGCGGCTCGAAGCACCCGTCCACCACCGCGCCCCGCGCTTGGTCGAAGGGCTGCAGGTTCGCCTCCATCTCGTCCGTGTCGGCCCATGAAATCCCACCCGACACGACCGTGTCCGCAAAATGCGGATTCGTCCCCGCCGCCAGTTCCTCGGCGAACGTCCGCCCGTCGCCGTCCGTGTCCGAATCCATCGCCACGTCCGTCGTGCCGTACCAGTAGAGCTTCGCGCGGTCGTCGGCGTCCGCCACCACGTGCGCGACAAGTTCCACGGCCGTCGTCGGCATCGCGAACGCCACGCGGTCGAACGCCCGTCCGAACACGTCTCGGCAGTCCACGCCGTCAACCGTCCAATAAGCGAAACCTCTCGACGTAGACTGTGCCTCGGTCTGATTCAACATCCCCGCCGCGACATAGTTCGTTGCCGTCGCAAAAAGTACACCTGCCGGATCACTGCGTACAACATAGGGGGCGTAATTGTATGGATTGTAGCGTACCACCGCAGAATTCGTGTAAAAAATTCCGCCAACCGCAGATATGTCCGCAAAATGCGGATTCGTCCCCGCCGCCAGTTCCTCGGCGAACGTCAACCCATCACCGTCCGTGTCCGAATCCATCGAAACGTCCGTCGTGCCGTACCAGTAGAGCTTCATACGCGTTTCCTCGTCAGACACAACATGTGCAACAACCTCTAAAACGTTCCCCGTATCACCCACGCAAAGCACGGAATCGCGTGCACGGCCGAATGTATCGCGCTGTTCGACGCCATTGATCGTCCAATAAGCGAAGCCGTTCGCCGTGAAACATGTTTTCGACTCAACGACTTCCCCCGTGGAGACGTAATTGGTCACTGTCGCAAAAAGACTCCCATCTGGTTCGCTTCGTACGACAACGGGGGCGTAGCCGTGCGGGTTGAAGAGAAGTATAGACGAATTCGCCCACGAGACACCATCTGGCACGGACATATCCGCAAAGAGCGGATTCGTCCCGTCCGCCAATTCCTCGGCGAACGACCGACCGTCGCCGTCCGTGTCCGATTCAGCGGTTTGGTCGAGATTTCCGTACCAGTAGATTTCCCAGCCGTCAGGGACACCATCGCCGTCCGTGTCTGTGTTCGCAGGGAGATAATGTGCCGTCAGCACAACGTCTTGGTAGAGCACATACCACGCCGCATTCAAAGCTCGGCCGAAAACGTCACGTATGACGAGAGGATCCGATTCCGAACTCGACCAATGCGTAAACACGAACCCAGACTTCGACGGCGCAACCACCGTCGTGTAACCACATCCCGTCTCAAGTGTTTCCCCGGCAATCACCGTCGTCGTCCCCCCCGTCTCCACCTGCATCGTAACATGCACCACGTCGGCGAGAGAGGAAACTCCTATGCCCAATCCCCAAACCAACGCCATGGCTCGTCTTCTCATGACCATCAATCCCCTTCAACAACTCCGTTCTGTATTTCCCGTTTGCGCCCCGCTTGCATAACACTCTCCTGGAGACACCGTTGGAACGCATCATGCGTACGTCTCTAGAACGCCTCGTTCACTCGTCCAATTTTGCATACCGGCCACGAGCATGAAATTCAGCGATTGGACTACTCGTAATATAAATATAAACGAAAACCTTTCGCGCTGTAAGAAGGATCTCCGCCACAACAGAAGGGGTAGGATTCATGTTTTCCATGTCCTAGGCACTGTTTTTCGCTGGCGTACGACCCACCTTGTACACACTCATAAAAATTAGGCCCTTCCGAATCATCATGCCAGGAACATGCAACAAGTTCCGCCACGTTTCCACAAACATCGTAGAGGCCGTTCGAGTCCGCTGCACGTGTACCAACAGGATGCAGGTGGCCATTGCTATTGGCGGAAAACCATGCGTAGTCGCCTATGTCATCATTTATTGGGATATCCGATACTGGGAAATCCGATGAATCGGTTGGCAAACTGAACGACGAAATTCCCGTCAACAACCGCAATCTTTCAAAAAAATCTGATAGACTTCCAGACACAACGCCATCACCGCCATATCCAGAAGATTCCAAATCTACACCACTATAACCACATATACTGAGACCGGGATCATGCACAGGGAGCAAGGATGAACTACGACTATCCATCGCTATCACCCTGTTCCACTGTGCCTCGGTAATCTCAAAAACACCAACATAACCAGTATCAAACCGACGTAGTACGATTTTGTTTGTCTTGTACTCGTCGCTCCACTTCGCCGGTGTTGAATCGAGGTAGGTGACGGGAAAATGGTAGTCCGCCGCATTCAGATCGATGACCATGTAGAGTCCGTTTCCAACAGATGTCGCAGCGGGTGGCGTCCATCCCTTGACGGCGTAGCGATGATTCCCCGAATATGGCATAGACACACGGCGAATGCGTTCAATTCCCGCCACCACATGATGTAATCCTTTCTGAAAACGACAATTCGTTCCTACCGCGTTGAACCCCATCTTCCCGTAAATAAATTCGGCTGCAAAGCCATCCCCTTGAAGTTCATTCCCCTTCGCGAGAACTCGTCCGTCGGCATCGCGCAACCAGCCGTCCATCAACGACAGTTCTTTATCATCGTCCGCGTAGAGCCAATAGAGTGCCGCGCGATAATCGTCATCTGCCACGACGTTGGTCGAACACGTCACCACGCCAAACGAATCATGTGCGGGGATTGTCACAAGATCAAGCGGAACAAGTTCCGCACCTGAATCTTTTGCCAAAACCTCCACTGTGACCTTGGCAAGGTCAACCGCCCAATCCGCCGAGACCTGCCATGCGAAACTGTTGGTTGCATTCGCAGGAACACCGTTGCCAACAACGCTCCCCTCCAAAAACTTTGTCGGCCGCAACACATTCGCAAAACTGCGGACGCCGTTCTCGAACGCCAGTACGCGGACATCCACTTTCCCATCGGCGTTTCCTCCGTGGACAATGTACTCCACGTCCATGACCGTCGGATTGTTTACCCGCATTTGCGCACTGATGATCTGCGTCCACGGTCGCGCCGAAGCGGCGAAAGTGACCACGCCAAGCGCCAGGCACACCAGACACTTCATTCCTTCAACGTATTTCATCGTCATGTCCTTCCTTTTCCTTCACGCCTTCCACGAACCACGTCCATCGTCGCAGACGCTAAACAGTTTCTTCTTCCCGTTCAAACTTTCCGCAAGCCCCTCAATGCCGGGAAAAAGCTGTTTCGCCGTGATACGATGGTTGTTGAGATACTGTTGAATGTCGTCTATCGCGGAAACGGAGAAGTCGTACCGTGTGACCATCGTACCGGCACTTGGAGAATCGTGGATGGCGCACTTCAAGTTCGTCTCGAACGATTCCCCGAGCCGACGTGGCATGAGGAACAGGCCTTCCTGCGCGGAACTCCGGTCGCTATTCACTTTGGGCACGATGACGTCCACCCCCATTTCGCACGACAATGACGAACCTAAACCGATCACCTTGTTTGCGTCCCCACAGAAATCATTGAAATTTCGGACTCGTGGCGATCCGGTAGATGCCCCATACAGAGGCGCCTGCACCCCATCGTACACATCCGGCAGTTTGAAACTGGAAATGTCGACCGCCCAAACGGCGATGTTTTCAATCATCCTTTCGTCTTCCCGTCCGTCGCCCACCGGGTGATACTGATTGAACGCCTTAATCGCACCAATCGACTGGCGGTACTGTTCCAATGCGAAGAACAGGGCGACCAGTGGCGAGAACGTAAAATCCAAAAGGCGCGTCTTGCCTTTGTAATGTTGCATCAAAGACAGGAGATCGACTCCCCAAAACGCAGCATATTCAGACAGTCTTGCACTTTCCCTATGAAATTCCGACATGGAATTGCTCTCAAAGGCAAGCGCCTGACCGCCAACATTTGCGTCGTGGTTTTCGAACTCCTCAGCAAAAAGCCTGTCAAGGCCTGTCTCCAAACGCCATCTGGAGTCCCCCTGCCCACGAAATGCGAAACGTCCGACATCCTTGGACACACGGTCGATCCAGTCCAAAATGTTCGTCACTGTCTCCCGGCCGAACCAGTCCGTGTTTTCCCTGGGCGTTTGGACGCCAGCCGCCATGTTCGCGGACACACGCCGCGTCTTTCTCTTCCGGAAACGTTCATACTCGTCAATGGTCGTCGCAAAGGCCTCTTTAACCCACCGTTCCGACAATTCGTCTAGCTTGTTGAAGGAATGCCATCTAGCACTGCGCGACGTATGTTCGTCGACATGAGTGGTAACTGGATCGACGCCACGCTTCCGCCCCTCACGGATTTCAGCCGACGAAAAACAGTAGTCGCGTTGAAAATCACCCTGTGGGCGGGCGATGGACTCCACGCACGCGACGATCAGTCCGTCCTCATACAGCGTGATGACAGGGTAGACACCGTCGGTGAACGCCTCGCCATCGAATATGACGCCAAGCCATGGATTCCTCGGAAAGAATCCTGCCCCCCTTGAATAGAGGACTTTCGCCCCCTCAACATGCATGTCGCCAAGCATTGAAGCGAGCGCGTCCCTTAACTTGTTCATGATGTCCAAGCACGTCTTCGCAAGGCCGCCGTTTGTCGCCCATTCGCAACGCCGATAAGGATGTTCTTCTTTCAGTTTCTTAAATTCAAGAAGAGTTATTTTGAATTCATCAATATTGAATTTCATCATTCCTTCGTTCATTTCATCCCCAACGGCATTCCGTATCCGGTCGCTAAATTCGTTCGTCACGTCCATTTCGCTGCCTGTCCTCGATTCCGCGCCGCCACGACGAAGGCACGGCCGTCCGGCGTGGGAAAAGGCGGCGTGTCC
>CAYPRM010000045.1:0-7889 GCA_964413365.1 uncultured Lachnospiraceae bacterium
TGCTTTTCGGGTTGCCAATCAATTGCTTGATATGGGTATAGACAAATTTGATATTCTTGATAATTGGTTGGAGTATATGTATACAGAGTAAATTTGGCAAAAAAGTGCGAAAGGAGACCAGCAAAGAATGAAAAAAATCGGAATATTAACATTTCATTTTGCTGACAGCTATGGAGCTCTTTTGCAAGCATATGCTTTGCAGAAGTCAATCAATAAACTGCCGGAGTGCGGAGCTGAAATTATAAATTATATTCCTGAACATTGGAAAATGAGACCTTACGTTAATACTGCCGAGGGAAGATATGCATTTATTGAAAAAAGGAAAAGGTTTTGTGATTTTATGAGAATACATTTAGGAATCAGGCAAGAAGTATGTACGGATGTTACAGGGAATGATTATGATTATTATTGCGTGGGAAGTGATCAGGTATGGAATAATCTGATTACCCATTGTGACGGATACTATCTGCCACATGTAGCTGATGATGCCCGAAAAATTGCTTATGCCGCAAGTATGGGCAACACACTTGAGGATGAAAAGCTGGACAAGGATATACTAAAGAAGTATTTACCTACTTTCAAAAATATATCGGTCAGAGAAAAAGGATATTGCGGTTTTGTAGAGAAGATTACAGGTAAAGAATGCAATTGGGTCTTAGATCCTACTTTGCTGTTGGATGCTTGTGAATATGAAGAAATCGTATCAGAAAGGGAAGAAGATGAACCTTATGTATTCCTGTTTTGGTTGGATAAAGAGGAGCAGTTTAAAGGCGTAGAGCTGGCTAATATGATTGCCAGAAAGTATAATTTGAAAGTAATTCATTCCCTTTATGATGCGAAAAGATATACGTTCTGTAATGACGGTGGATGCATGATATACGAGGGAGTACAAGATTTTTTGCGGTATATAAAGAATGCGGATTTTGTTGTCACTGATTCGTATCATGGAACTATTTTTTCATTACAATATAAGGTGCCGTTTTATACGATTACACATGAGGAAAGGAGAATACGTATAGATACAATCAGTGAGGCATTCGGATTTTGCGACAGAGTTGTTGAAAAAAATCTGCTATATTCAGAGATTAGTAATCAGATTGATTTTGAAAATATTTGGGAAAAAATATATATTTTAAGAAAAAAATCGATGGAATATATAAGAGAAAGCCTGGAAGTGTGAGGTGTAATGATGAAAGATGAGATTTATCCTGAAATTATCGCAACGGATTTGACGGAAGGGTATATAGGTAGTGAAGAAAGATATGTTTATCAGTATCCAATCATTATGCAATATTTAAAGAAAAAAATTGATAATCGCTGTGTGGCAGATTATTTAAAGAGTGTAGGCGCGGAACGAATAGTAATATATGCAGCTACGGAATTTGCAGAATTGCTGGTTGAGGATATACTGAATGATTCTACAGGTATGATATGGGCAGTGTGCGATAAAAACGCGCAAAGCCTTGGGAAAAGCTATCATAAATGCAGAGTAATTAACATTGATGAAATGTTAAATGATTATAAGCAGAATAAATTTGATAAAATTGTTGTTTGCAGCGTTTTTCATGCAAATTCCATTATTGATGATTTGATAAAAAAAGACATTGAATATGATGATATTTTCACCGTTACGCAGGTTGTATTTTGGATGTAGCGAAAGTGTGCCCTTCGCAGAAATGTTTCTGTGGTACAGAGCATTAGGGAAAATTCATGTTGCGCAATTATCTGACAGCTATAAGTAAAAGTGAGGAAAAACATGTCGGCAAAATTGACGGTAATAATACCATTATACAATCAGGAACAATATATAGAAGAATGCATTAACAGTGTTCTTTCGCAATCATATAAAGATATTTGTGTAATCATAGTGGATGACGGTTCAACGGACGAAAGCTTGAAGATATGTAACAAAATGGCAGAGAAAGACAAGCGTATCACTATTTTATCTCAAGCGAATCAAGGCTCTTTTGCAGCGAGGTTGCGGGGATTATTGGAAACAAAAACCCAATACGTAACCTTCATTGATTCGGATGATTTCATACTAAAGGATTCTTATGTGTATGCGTATGAAGCGATGAATAAAGATGTGGATTTGATCTTTTTTGAAATTACCCGATATTTTGACAAAAATAACATGAAGCAGGAGTTTCATACAATTAGGGAAGGATTATATGGGAAGGAGCAAATCGAACAGGAACTATTTCCCAAACTGGTCTGGAATTTTGAAAGAAACACACCCGGTATAGATTGCTCATTGTGTTCGCGAATTGTGAAGACACAGATTTTGCTTGATGAATATCTCAGGTTTGATGGACAGAATTTATACTATGGAGACGATGCGGCAATAGCATATCCATTATTTACGCAGATCAACAGCATGGAGGTTATTTCGAAAAGCTATTATATGCACAGACAGCGCAATTCAACGCTTCCCCCATATATTATGAGTGACTTCTTTTTTGATGAGGCAAAGAATCTTTTTGACTATTTAACAAAACGTCTGATTAACTATTTAGACAAATATGATTTAAAGAAACAGATAGAGTATTTTTATATCTATTCCGTGGAATTAAAGAAAAAAGTGTATAACGACTATGAGTTTCACAGAGATTTCTTATTCCCGTTTGATAAGGTTCCTTATGGAAAAAAAATAATCTTGTATGGAGCGGGAGAAGTAGGCAAGGCTTATCATAAGCAATTAGAGTCGTTAAGTTACTGTGAAGAATTATTGTGGATAGATAAAAGAGCAGATACAATAAATGATGACAGGGTTAAAAATATATCTGAACTACAAAATAGTAAGTACGATTTTTTAGTTGTGGCGATCGAAAATAGAAAAGTATGTATACAGGTTAAAGAGTATTTAATACAACAGGGATGTGAGAGTAAAAAAATCATATATTGATGCGTGCGGCTTAGAAAAAGTTGGAGATGGATTGAGTTATGGTAAGTTTAGATAATATAAGCAATAAAGACATCGTAGTGTTTGGCGTGGGGCTGGATGCAGTGAGGTGTACATACTTATTAAAGGATGTTGAAATACGGTACTATTTAAACAACAATCTTAGGGTGCAGGAATTTTTGGGTAAAGAAGTTTTTGAACCGGGCGAAACAAATACAAAGAATGTATATATATTGGTTGCAGTAAAAAAAGAAACATATACGGTAATTTCAAAACAGCTGCAGGAACTTGGATTGGTAGAATTTGAGGATTACATATATTATGAGTGGCTGTATAAAAGAATAGCGCTTCTTCATGGAAATTGCCACATGGCAATTGTGGAGCAGTATTTGAGTTTATCAAGGGAATTCAGTGAGAATTATTCCATTTACCCGAATCCTTTAATTTGTGAGAATGTAACGCATAAAATTGAGGATAAGGTGTTGGCATGTTTAGATTTGTGGATTCATGAGGATATACAGAGGAATAATAAATTTGGCTACGAGATGTCGGATGAATATATGAGGAAAAAAGCTTCGGAAAATGCAATTGAGATAACAATTCCTAATTTATTTGGTTTAGGAAAAGGTTTTTCCCGCAGACAAGTAACAATATATTAAATAAAGCAATCAGTAACGGACAAGATTTGAATGGAATGTTTCCGCATGGAGATATCGTGATAGATGAATGTATAAAACGTGGGATGAGCGTAGACGAAATAATTGCATATGTGAAAAGTGACAGTATCTTCAGCAAAGAAGCTATTCTTCAAAATTTTGCAGAGTATATGGAGAAGATTAAGAAGCGAGAAGAAGCGTGGGATATTAAAATATATGATTATATTGTCTTGAATTATAAAAAAACAAAGTTATTCTATGATGTAGGGCATCCTACAAATATTATAATGAAAAAAATCAGCAATGAAATATTAGCGATGTTAGGGATGGAGTTGTGTGACAGAGAGATTGATACCCAAATGGATATACATGAAACTCCGGTGTACCCAGCAGTCAAAAAGTGTTTGAATCTTGAATGGACAGAGGGATATATAAGGGAAAGTAATCTTGCAAAGAAAGCAAGTGTAAGAATGGATTTGGATGAATATGTCAGATTATATGTATGGTGGTGTTATGGGATTTTAGAATAGTTTTTGTGAGAGTCAGCAGAATCCTGTATAGTATGAATGTAAAGGAAAATGTATGAAGAAAATTTATTTATACGGTAGCGGCAACAGATGCCGAATTCTTCTGAAACTTTTAGAAAATACAGATATAGAAGTGTGCGGAGTAATCGATTCTGATACCTCAAAATGGGGAGAGAACATAAATGGATACCGCATTATGAGTCCGGATACGATCAGGGGGTTAAAGGTTGCTTATATTTGTGTGACCTTTTATAGTTCATTGGTAGAAGAACCCATATGGCAATATTTGATAGATACATATAGCGTAGCACCGGAGAGAATACTCAGCTTTCATGAGGTGTTGATACGGATATATAGTCAAAAAAATATGGTTAGTGATATTACTTATGCAAATCCGGTCAGAAAAATTCTTTTTGATGGTTCGTGGAAGATGGGACTTGGCGGTGTGGAATCTTGGATTAAAGATATTACGTCAGGGCTACAGGAAAGTAATGTCGAAAACTTATATCTTATAACGGATAAAAGTCAGACGGATATGCCATTGATATTACAGAATAGCATTTTAGATTTTTGTATGGCAGATACAGCTCAATTTGCGGAACAATATGTTAGGAAAAGTGTTGATTTTCTGCTTGGGGAATTGCCCTGTACCATAGTATTCTCCCGCGTGGATGAACTTTTGCTGGCTGCATATTTGGTAAAGAGAAAGTACCCTGATAAAATTAAAATAATCATGGCTGATCATGGGTCATGTGACGGGATGTATCGTGATATTTTGAGCTATAAAGATGCAATTGATTGTTATATGTGTGTCAGCACAGGCATTGGAAAGGAACTGATAAGAAGAGGTGTTGAATCAACACGGGTATACATGATGACGTGCCCGGTGAAGTATGATGCATTTTTGAAAAGAAATTATCCTATGAATAGGGAATTGCCACTTCGAATTGCATATGCAGGGAGATTGGAAATCCGTGAAAAACGAGTGGATATATTAATGAAATTGATTTTGCAATTAGAAAAGCGGAATATAAATTATTGTTTTGATATAGCAGGAGACGGAACGCAGTATATTGCATTGGAGAATTTCATTAAAGAACAAAAACTTGAAGGCAGAGTGACATTACATGGAAGAATCTCAAATGAGAAAATGGGAGCTTTCTGGAAGGAACACGATATTGCAATAAATACTTCAGATAATGAAGGAAGGCCTCTGTCTAACATGGAAGCTATGATACATGGTGCAGTCCCGGTTGTGACAAGAACAATTGGTATTTTGGATGATGTAATAGATGGCAAAAATGGATATGTAGTCCCCATTGAGGATGCAAACGCGATGGCGGAGAGAATTGCATATTTAGAAAAGAACAGACCGGTTTTAAAAGTATTTGGGGAACAGGCCCAAAGTGACATGTTGGAGAAGAGCGATAGAAAGAAGCACGTTGAACAGTGGAAAAATGTTCTGATGATGGAGTAGGGTATGAAGTACTTAAATCATGATTTTATAAAACGCATACAAGAGATGAAGGATGAAAATACGAAATTGGCGGTTTACGGTGCAGGTATGATTGGCGAAATTGTCGTTCCGTACCTGATAGAAGAGTATAATTTGTTTGACAATCTGCTGTTTTTTATGGATGCGGATACCGGGAAGCAGGGAAATACTATCGGCATTTGTGGGAAGGAGTATTTGATTTATAGTCCTGATGCGTTGAGAAAACTTCCGGAAAATACGGTTCTGTGGATTACAAACAGTAACTATGCACCCGTTGTAAAGATGTTGGATGAAATGGATGAATTGCATAATGTGGAAGGCTGCGTTTTGCCGATTTTGATGGCGCTTGCAATAAAGAAAACCGGTGAAGCCGTAGATGTACGTTTGTCTCAGGAGCCAATGATTCCAAAGAGGATTCATTATTGTTGGTTTTCGAAAAATCCCATCCCGGATTATTTGCAAAAGTGCATTGATTCATGGTACAGATTCTGTCCAGATTATGAAATTATCAGATGGGATGAGGATAATTATGATGTAAGTAAGAATCTGTATATGCAACAGGCCTATGAGGCCCGTAAGTGGGGGTTTGTTCCGGATATTGCCCGATTGGATATTCTGTATCAACATGGTGGTATTTATCTGGATACGGATGTTGAACTGATACGAAATTTAGACGATTTATTATATCAACCGGCTTTTGTGGGAGTAGAGAAGTGGGGCAATGTTAATATGGGCGGATGTTGTGGTGCAATAGCACAACATCCCACAATTAAGGCAATCCTTGATTTCAGAATAAATGAAAAGTTTATTTTGGAAGATGGCAGTCTGAATCTGACCACCTGTGGTTTCTATGAGACGAAGCCGTTGATTGCCTGCGGTTTTAAACCCAATAATACGATACAAAGAATTGCGGATGTAACAGTTTATTCTTCTGATTTCTTCCATCCCTATGATTATATGAGCGGCGAAACTGTAATTACGGAGAATACTTACTCTGTCCATCATTTTAATGGTGGCTGGCTGGATGAGAAAAAGATCGAAGAACGCAAGAGAACAAAGAAGTTGTATCAGCAGATGCTGGAAAGAATGAAGGTAGTTACCAATGAAGAAAAAATGCATTAGTGTAATAATACCCATCTATAACGCAGAACAGTATTTAAAGAAGTGTATTGAGAGTATTATAGGGCAGACCTACCGGAATTTGGATATTGTTCTAGTGGATGATGGCTCTACTGACGCTAGCCCGTGGATTTGTGAAAAATATGCTGCTATGGATGAGAGAGTTAAGGTTATTCACAGAGAAAATGCGGGACTGGTCGCTGCGAGAGAAACAGGCGTAGAGAATGCTATCGGGGATTATGTGACATTTGTTGACGCAGATGATTATATCGACCCGGATGCATACGAAGTATTGGTGCGAAACTTAGAATTCGACGATGTTGATATAGTGGCATTTGGAATGTTAGAGGAGTATCCTGAACATATTGTTAAGAAAGAAAATCATTACCCTGATGGATTATATCAGCGTCAAGAGATAGAACAGGTATTATTCCCGTCTATGTTAAGCTATGGAAGTTTTTTTGACTTTGGAATTTTACCGAATTTAGTCTGTAAGATGATAAAGAAAAGCTTTTGGGTGGAAAGTGCTGTTAATGTGGATAACAGTATTACGGTAGGAGAGGACGCGGACGCCACCTTTCAATTGTTGGTGAATGCGCAAACAGTGCAACTTATTGATATGTATCCATATCATTATGTCAAAAGAGATGACTCTATGATGTGGAAAAGTATAAAGGAAGGTTCTATAGAGAAGCTACAGAGTGATTTAACGAGATCATTTCAGAGGTCCGGTGTGCAGGATATTATGAAACGGCAGTTGGCGGATTTCGTTGCGTTTGTATCTTTGCTAAAGCAGCCATGGCGTGTTGCGGAAGTGGAGAATGCTTTGGTGGGAAAAAGAATCGCCCTATATGGTGCAGGTGGCTTTGGACAGGCAATTTTTGGAAATTATAGGGAACAGGTTGTAGTGTGGGTAGATGGTAATTATCAAAGATACATACAACGGGAGTTTGATATATACCCTGTAGAGACGTTGTTGGAATGTCAGGACAAATATGATGCAATTTATGTAGCAATACTTAATGTTGAAATATGCCGTGACGTGAAAGAAAAAATAATGTCTATGGGAGTTGAAAAACCGGTATTGTTTTATGGAAAATAGATTTCTTCTTTGTGAAATGAAAGGATTCCTCTATGAAAGCACATGTATTACATGGAATAGGCGATATTCGTCTGGATATGGTGAAAGA
>CAYPRM010000046.1:0-7766 GCA_964413365.1 uncultured Lachnospiraceae bacterium
CGCCGTAGTCGGACGCACGGCCAAGGCCGGACACATTAGCAAAGTAAGGCGAAGACATATTACTCTTTGTTGCGTTGCTCAACCAGTACCAACACGTATTATCTTCAAATATCGCAATTCGATTCTTTGCGTCCTTCATTAATGTATACTGCTCGTCCTTATCCGACATAAAATTATCGTAGAAATCATCATGGCCAAATATCTTTCCATAAGACGGAATGCCCAGTTTCTTAATATGCTTTTGCATATCTTTTGGGAAAGCCGATTTCAGTTCAGTATCAATCCACTTTTTAAGTTTCGATTTCTTATAGCCGCCTTCATTCGAACGAACATCGTTCATTGGTCTGCGGCAAACAGCATTATCGAACAGAAACCATATACCGCCTTTTGTAATCTTTTGTGCTGTTGCGGTAAAACTGCCGAGATCGGTTAGCTCAAAGGCGATTTGATCCCCAACGCAAATATCTTTTACATCAACATCCATTAATGTTTTTCTTATAATTTCCATAATCTTTTTACTCCTTAAAATTTTATTATTTTCTTTTAAACATCCAAGACTCGTCGTATTTAGCCAGCTTCTTTTCAGCTTTCCAAAGCAAAACGCCCAAAGTCCCCAATGCAACAAGTGCGAGTGATAAACCTACAATGTTAAAAACCAATATAATTTCCATTTTTATTCTCCTTTTAGTTTTTATTTTTAATGGCTTTTTAAATATCTTCTGATTCCTTCTGCCGTATCCATTGCAACATAGAATGGATAGGCATCTTTTATGGATAAGAAATTATTCATCTTCACAATAAATGAATCGATTAAATCGTCGACATCTAATTGATTATCCGTAATTACAGCAGGATGATCAAAACCATAATTCATTATTTCAAGTTTTAATTCTTCTGCCGCCCAACGAGCATATAAAACCTCATCAAACCAACTGTGTCGTATACAAAATTGAGTAATTCGTAAATTAGTTTCGATGTAACTGTTAATCAATCCTATTGCGATTTCGTACATTACATCCATCGTACCTCCCATTCTTTTTTTTTGACTTGAAAAATATAAAGAAAAAGAGTCTATGAAAGACTCTCGTTCTTTTACTTATTTTTCGATTTTCGCAACAGCTTCAGCAACTTTTTCTGCTATTGTATTATCGAGTTTCTTGCTACTGATAACGTCTGTTACCACAGATACTGCAATACCAGCGGCTGTCGTTACAATACTCAATATTTTAATAACTTTATTAGACATAGCTATCACCTCCTCATTAAGGTATTTGTTTTAATTGCGAATATAAAAAGAACACCGACTAACGGAGAATCATCGGTGTCCAATATGCATTACGATTTTATTTTTAAGGAGCTTTATGACAAAATTTATCATCATTCCCCTCCGTCGGAACAATGATAAAGGATAAGTTAGGTAATGTCGTCAAATATAATCGGTATTTCCTCTTTTAGTTGTTTCAAAAGCATAAGAGAAACCTCTCGTATTTGAGGATGCGCCGCAGTCGAGCATCGTAATTTAAGAAAATGCCGCCATTCTCTTAAATTTGCTGTCATAACGATTTCCGTTTTCAAGCACGTTGGAAGAACTGCTCGTGCTTCTTGCGGCAGCAACCCAAACGCTAACAAATTAAAATATGTACTTTCAGCTTGTTTACAACACTGCTCCCACATATAGTACGCAATACTGTTTTCTTCCAGATAATGCGGTTTAATAACTGTGATTTCAGTTCCAAACTCGTCTTTACTGTAATTACAATATCTCGTCGATTCTTGACAGTACGAAGCAAGTCTATGTCTTACAATCTCGTGTGTAACTCCTCGGTCACAAATAAATTTTACAGTAAACGAATAATGCTCTAAAACAGCTTCGTGGTTATGAGCAATAATATTTTTGATAAAGCGAATATAACTGTCGTTTGTCATCTTGTGTTCGCTTTTATAACACACTCGTCCACATTGTTCTATGTGCTTTAAAATATCAATACCGTCTATCGGTGTGAGTATTTCAACGCTTGGCTCTATAATCTTCATTTCATTCCTCCTTCTTCTATCTCGGTAAGCTGGTCATCGCTAGGCTCGAAATCATATCTAGATGAATCATCAAAACTATAAAAATCTTCGTAACCACATATTGGCATCCAATCGAAAGAAATAATGTAGTACCATTGGTCTTCGCAATTAACCGCTCGAATTGTTCGAATGTCAATCCAAGGAGTCAAACCGCCTTCAGACATTTCGTGCCAACTGAAACCAACATAATCGCCGCATTCGATTTTTTTGATTCCCAAAAATTCATAAAATTCATTTAACGATGCACATCCTCTCAATTGAAAATTCCTATTGTAATGAAGAATAGCCAGTAAAACGTCCTCCATCGTCGAATAAAAATATCTATGAGAATATTCTTCATAGAACATTATTTTGTTTTCAGGAATTTTTTCCTCGGGAAATTTTTCTCTTTGGATTGAACGAATAATCTCTTCATCACCCTCAACTCCGTTAAGTTCTTTTACCTTATTACGATATTCTGTATAAGACCGATTCAAAAGCATATATGCACTGGTGATAGCTTCGGATTGCTTTTTACTTAAAACATTTGCTGAATTTATGCAAAATATTGTAGATAATCCAATACCGACAGCAGGAATATAATACCGAGCAACTGCCTTTGCTTTCTCTTTTTTAGTGTAATTTCGGTCTTTGTCGACTTGCTCTAGTTTTTTGATAGCGTCATACGTACCCTTTCCTGCAAAATATGCAGTAGCAACCACGCCAAACGACGCCAAGATAGATAGCCAAGTTGAGCCGTTACGCCTAAAATAACTTTTATAATTGTTGGACTTCATTGTTTTTCTCCTTTTTAGTTTTTAAAAAATATAAGAGAAGTAGTACCAAAATGCTGTCTTACGTTACACGACACGTAATAAGACATTACGACAAAATCTTAATATCAACATTGAGATAATCTTCTCCGTAATACAAATTGCAATTCTCGCGAATTTTAACTTATACCGTATTCTTTCGTTTCTTTACTTTTATGACGATTTCACCGTTTTCAACGTACGCTTCAAGTAAAAACGAATCAGGATCCTTTACAACATCTTTAACCAATGACGGTTTCTCATCTTTTTTATTCTTCTTCAGTTTAATACTTGAAATATCAAGTAATGAAACTATACTTTTAATTAAATTCATATCAATACTCCTTTGCTATACATTTCGATGGTCGAAAGTAGTCTCCCATCTTTCACGTTTTAACGGTTTCATTTTCAATCCCCACATTATTTGACGAAGTGTTACTGTTGGATAAAATCCGCACTCATCTCTCAAACCGGAATACTTGTTGAAGTATCCTTCGAAATTCTCGTTCAAATATAATAGATCGACCAACCAGTCGTCTATGTTTGTCCACCAAGTAGTTTTTGCCTTATCATCGAATCGCTGTTGAATAACAGCTAAACCCCTATCGTTGATTTTATATAGAGTGCAAGAATTATAGACTGGATGATTGCAAATATACTTTTGACCGTATTTAGTTGTGTAATATTCCGGTTTTGTTAGATGATATCGCATAATGTAAAAATATAAGAATAAAGACGATATGTTTTTCCTATCATACCGTCTCATCCTTCCGTTCTAATAATTATCTTTTTGTTGGTCTGAAATGACTAAACAATCCTCTGAATGTTGTTGATGTATATGTTCCGGTTTCTTCAAACTCAAAGCCTCTCCTCATCCAGCGAGCATAGAAAGCCAACGGCAATATAATTTCGGCTACAGCAATACCCCATTTAACATATCTATCAATCTTTTGTTCACGAGAATTTTTATCCTCCGATTCAGAACCTTTCGTCTTTACCATTTTATCAAGTTCAAATTGTTTAACCCTAAGGTTATAGTCCTTTTCTTGACGAATGGTCAATTCTTTGTGTTCTGCTTTCTTCAGTTTAAAATCCTGTTCAACTTTCGATTCTTCGATTGTTAATCGATATAACTTTACCAAATCTTCTACAGCCGAAGCACGTTCTTTACTCCCGACAGTAAGACCTTCAAGTGATTCGAAATCAGAAACGATTTCATTTCTCAACAGTTCTTTAATGTTTTGACTCATTTTTCATACTCCTTTTAAATATAATTTTTATTTCCATAAAAGCCTTTGTTATTTTTGCGAAGATGAATTTTTCTCTTCGGAATACTTCACTCTCTTTACTTGTAAAAGAACGGTTTTCTTACTGCTTTTTAGAAGCACATCAGCTTTATGGAGTTGCAAATATATGTATGGAGCATCTTGTTCGTCTGTTTTTACGATCATTAACGTCCCTACAATTTTTTGACGTTTTTTCACTTGATAAAAAATAATGAATCCGACAATAATCAGACTCAAAATTATAATAATTGTTAGTTCCATTCTATTTCTCCTGATTTTTCACAATACTAGAATATCATACTTTTTGGTTACCCGCGTCCTGAGTTTGTAATTAATGTATCCATGCATTTAATAATCTTAATAATACTCTTAGCTACCACCATGCTGCATCCTAGTTTAAAAAGAACACCTATTGTATTAATAATGACGAACACTCCGCCCAAGCCGAATCCGTTAATATAAGCACGGGCAATAATCTGATCAGTATCTAAATTATTTGCTTTGACATCTTCTTTGATTTTAGCAATATCACATTCTCCCATTTCTTCTAAAGCTCTTACAAAAAGTTTATTCATTTTTTGTTTACCTCTTTTTTATTATTTTTTTTTGTTTGTTGAAAATATAAAGAAAAAGAATCCTTGTTAGGATTCCTCATCTTTCTTTGGTTGTTTTTCTATACATCTTTTAATACTTAGACAACTCATTGCAAAACCCGCAGCAGCTAAACTGCCTAACGTAAATGCATACAAGCCATCCCAAAACAATTTAAAATAACGCATATTTTTTACCTCCTTCATTAAAGTCATTGTTTTAATCGCTGTTAAAAATATAAAGAAAAAGAGTCTATGAAAGACTCTCGTTCTTTTAATTTTTAGCTTTCTTAAACTTACTCTTAATCGCATCAAACGCTGATGTGACTTTTGCTTTTGTGCAAGAGTTTGCTACTGCATTAACGCTCTTTTGAATTAAAATAGCACCTAATGTTGTAGCTGCTCCACACGCAACCCAAACGCCTACAGTTTTCAATACTTTCATTTTTAAAAGCCTCCTTTTAATTAGTTTTCCATTAAGGTGGCTGTATTTTTCGCGACTTAATTTCTTAGCTTATTTAGTATCCAAAAGAACCGTCTGTACATTTCGTAATATACATCCTTACAACAGGGAATGCCCGTTTGAGCAAGCAACTTATCATAAGACAACCCTTTCGTGACAGCCTTGAAAATATAACTTCCGAAATATGGATCCGTTTCTATCGCAGCTCGCTCAACCATGTTCATACGAACCAAATAAAACTCTCTTGCCATTGCGCAACGCTCAACCGGATTACTGATAGTTGTGCTTTTTGAGAACGCTAAATCTAATCTAGGTTGGACTAAACTCGTAATACTATCACTCGCTTGTTTCCAAATATCATACTGCATACAGAAATGTTTTAACTCATAGTATCTATGCCGTTCTATCCAATACTTATTTTTTCTCGACAACTCCGGTCTAATAGTCGTACTCATCTTTTCTCTCCTTTCCAAATATAACCCGTTTCTTGATACAGTAATTTCGGAGAAATGTAAAAGTTAATTCTTCCATACTTTGAATTTACCTGATCAAGTTTTGTTATCAGCTTGCCATTGCGTGTGGCTTTGCCGATTGGTAACCAGCCAACTATAATGCCTGTCCTTACCCAAGACGCATCTTTTCCGTAAATACGGGACACTACAGCAACAGGAACCGAACCATCTGAAAATATAATTTCTTCATTCATTGTGCAATTACCTCCTTGCGTATTCTATTCTAGATTAAAATTACGCCGAAGTAAAATCAAAGTCGGTGGAAAAATTAAGGGTCTATGTTTCGCACAAGAGAGAAATATCAATTTTCTTTATCCAACGCATCATCGTTAATTCACAAGGATAATCTTCAAAGCCTAGCGTTTCGCAAGTAATAAGTCCTTCAACAACACCTATGATAATGTCTTTCTCATAATGTTTAAACGGAAATATAAAATCCGGAAGCTCTCTATGTATAGTGTGACATTTCACGCATTGCAACCTTTGTATGATAACTTGCTTCTCTTTACCGTATTTACTTTTGATAATACGTCTAACACTGTCATAATGCTTTAATTCCCCACCGCATTTCGGACATCTTTGTTCATCATTCTCAATCATATAAATTTCCTCATAAAAAGTTAAATGTAGGAGTTGACATTTCCTACATAATTATATATAATGTAATAAAAGAAGTCAACAAGGAGGTGTAATAATGCTAATTAAATGTGAAGAATGCGGACTGCAAGTTAGCGATAAAGCAATTTCGTGTCCACACTGTGGTTTTCCCATCAAACCCGAAATCATTGAAAAGAAAGGCAAATATAAAACGCATAGAAGAAAGCGTCTGCCTAACGGATTCGGTCAAATAAGCGAAATCAAAAATCGCAATCTACGTAAACCGTTCCGTGCTATGATTTGTGTTGGCAAAACCGAAACAGGTCATCCTATTTCGAAACCACTTCAACCCATTGCATACTTTGCGACGTATAATGAAGCTTATGCCGCTCTTGTTGAATATAACCGAAGTCCTTACGACTTAAGTAAGAAGATGACGGTTCAAGAGTTGTATGAGCAATGGTCTGAAGAATATCTTAAGGCACTCAAATCCCCTTCGTCTGTATCATCAACGAAACGTGCTTGGAAATATTGCAGAGAAATCTACGATATGCGAGCAGTTGATGTTCGTGTGCGACATATTAAGGGTTGTATGGAAAAAGGAACTATTTCCGACAATTCAAATATAACGCCAGATCCACGGACACAAAATGTAATCAAAACTATTTTTAATTTAATGTTTGATTATGCATTGGAATATGAGTTGGTCGAAAAGAATTACTCAAGGTCGTTTACTCTATCCGAAGAACTCATTAAAGAAATTTGCTCAACTAAGAATGGGCATATTCCATTTACCGAAGATGAAATGAATCTTCTTTGGAACAATATCGACAATATAAAAGGCATCGATATGTTGCTTGTTCAGTGCTTTTCTGGTTGGCGTCCTAAGGAATTATGTGCTTTAAAAATCGCAAATGTTAATCTTGACGATATGACGTTTGTTGGTGGTATGAAGACAAAAGCCGGAACTAATAGAAAAGTCCCTATTCATTCGGCAATTCAAGATCTAGTGAGAACTAGATATAAGGAAGCGGTTGAATTAAGTTGCGAATTTCTTTTCAGTGAAAACGGAAAAACTTATCGGTATGATATGTTTCAAAGGCTATTTACTGACATCAAAACAAAACTTGGATTATCCACTAATCATCGTCCGCACGATGGTAGAACCCATTTCGTTACAATGGCTAAAAAGTATGGTGTTGATGAATACGCTATCAAATATATCGTCGGTCATAAGATTAACGACATAACTGAAAAGACATATACAAAACGAGAATTCGAATGGCTACGAAGTGAGATGGAAAAAATAAAAAGGTAAGAAAAAATAGCGACTAAGAGTTGTAGGAATAATGCATAAATGGTCTACATTTTAGCACTATCCATTACCCTTAATCGCTATGAAAAGACACTATTTTTACTATTTTTGGCTTAAAATCGGCTTATTTCGCTTCTAT
>CAYPRM010000047.1:0-7469 GCA_964413365.1 uncultured Lachnospiraceae bacterium
ACCTTGCCAAGGTGGAGGTGGCGGGTTCGAGCCCCGTAATCCGCTCCATAAAAAAACAAGGACACATCGTGTCCTTGTTTTTTTATGGAGCTTTATGGATAGTGAGAACCTGCGCTCGCCGAGGGCGAGCAGTGAAGTTTTGCGCTGACGCGCAAAGTGAAGTTGCTCGCTGCGCTCGCAGTGAAATTAAGTCCACCCACGTCCGCAGACATTTCACGATGCGAAACATTAGTTCTCGTGCCGCAAGGCACTACATCCTCCGCACCTTCTCCCCATTTCTCGGAGGAATATTATCCGAGTAGGCTCTGATGATGCTGTCGACCTCTGCGGCGGTCTCGGTGGTGAAGATAAAGTGCTTATTCGTAATGCCTGCGCGTATGATGTCGCTCTGCTTGTCCGCCATATATGTCGGCACGCTGTTATAGATAACGTTGCGGTGGTCGTGCTCACGCAGAACGGGAAAATCCACTCCGCGGCGGTCGGTGAGCGTGCACCCGTGCTCCGTGCAGGCTTTGCAGTCGGATATCTCGGAGGCGACGCACTTTTCAAGGAGCATGAGCGGTATCCTTCCGTAGACCACGGCGGCGGTATCGCCCATAATATCGCGCATTTGCGGAAGTGTCAGCTCGGGTGAGAGCAGTATCCTCTCAACTCCCATTCCCTCGAGCGCCGCGACGCTCTCGCCGTTGTAGACGTTAAATCTTATATCTCCCGTGAGGGTAAGTCCGAATTCCCGTGCAAGGTCTATCGCTCCGAGATTTCCGACAAGAGCATATCTTGCGCCGAGAGAGACTGCCCTATCAAGCATTTTACGCACGCTCTCGGTCTCGCTGTCGAATATCACGGGTGGCATCACAACTCCCTCGCAGCTGCCGTCATAGTGCCAAAGAGGCAGGTATATAATATCGAAAAATTCCCTTGCGGCGTCCGTGATCTGCTCAGGACGCTGAAATCTCGCACTGCGCTCCATGCGTTTCTTGCCACTCGGCACGACGGGAGCGTATTTTTCGTATCCTGTGCGCACGCTCTCGCCCTCCGCAATTTTTTCGGAAAGTGCCTCACAGGCGAGCCTGCGCAAGGAATTCAACGCAGAGACGGGCAGGATCACACCCTCGTCGAGGTCAAGTTCAATGTCCGCAGGGGCAAGCTCAAATTCCGTGTTTCCAAGCTTCGTAAGGCTCGCACAGACGCTCTCCCTCGTAAGGGGCGCATTTATCGCTCTCTCGGGAGCGGCACCGACTGCCGTCGCCTCAAGATCGCCATATCTCAGCGTGAGCGATGCGGCAGAGCCATAGCAAATGCTCGCGCTCGCGCTTATCCTGCGCCTTTTTGCCCTCGGGGCGTCGATCCTCTCGCTGCTGTAAAGCGAGAGCCTTGATGCCCTCTTTTGCTCGTCGCTTCGTGTTCCGAGCATGGTGCTGTTGATCTTTTTATTGAAATATCCGTCCGTGAAGCCGTCGCGTGAAAAGATCCTTGCAAGGCGTGAAAGCTCCTCGGGCGTTGCGTTCCTGTTCTCGTCAAGGAGCGTTCTGAATGCTCGGGTAACGCCGAAAACGTACTCGGGGCTTTTCATTCTGCCCTCGATCTTGAGCGAGTGAACACCTGCATCCACCAGCTCACACACATGCATGGCAAGGGACAGATCCTTCAGCGAGAGGGGGTATTTCTCCACGCCATCCACCGAGTAGGGCAGACGGCAGGGCTGGGCACATTCACCCCTGTTTCCGCTACGTCCGCCGACGAGGGAGGAAAACAGGCATTGTCCCGAATGGCAGACGCAGAGCGCGCCGTGCACGAACGCCTCGATCTCGATGGGCGAGCTGCTTACAAGAAATTCAAGATCCTTTGCCGAGAGCTCACGTGCGCAGACCATTCTCGAAAATCCGTATTCCGATAATAGCCTTGCCTGTGCAAGACTGTGTCCCGACATCTGCGTGCTCGCGTGAAGCTCAAGCTCGGGCAGGTGGCGGTGTATCGCAAGTGCCCCTCCGAGGTCGGCGACGATGAGCGCGTCCACGCCACAGAGGTACGCCTGCTCGGCGGCTCTGAGGTAATCGTCCATCTCCCTTGTGTGTACCAATGTATTCAGCGTCAGGTATGCACGCCTGCCGCAGGAATGTAGGAGGGATATTGCGTCAGCAAGCTCGTCCCCTCCGAAATTTTTTGCATTTATACGGGCATTGAAACTCGCACCGCCGAAATATACTGCGTCCGCACCTGCTGTGATCGCGGCACGGAGGGATTCGGGAGAGCCTGCAGGAGCGAGAAGCTCCGGCAGCCTTTTTGTGCTGTCGGTAGCACCCTCGGCACTCGGAATTATGACGCGTGCTATGTCCACTCTCTCCCCCTCAAAGGGCAAAGCCCCATTGGGACGCTTGTCGGGGGCGGTGGGCTTTTTCTGCTGACCTTGGGTACTGCTCGAAGCGGAGCGCACCTTCCCCTGCGTGCTCATGGGGCGTTTTGATCTATTTATCCTACTCATATCAAATATCGTCAAATGAGATCATATCGAACATCGCTCTGACCTTCTTGCCCTGCGGTTTCTGACCGTCCTTGCGAGCCGTCGCGCGCTTTTTAGCGGTCTTTTTCTGAGGCTTCTTTTCATCGACGTCGATTGCGGCATCACCGATATCAGCAATATCACCGATATTGTCGGCATCGTCTGTATCGTCCGAAAGTATCCTCTGCACCGCATTCTGCTCTCTTATCGGCTCTGCCTCTGTCTCACTCTTGACTATCTCAAGCTGAGGCTCGACGGTAGCGGTAGCGGTAGCCCTGCGTGCTCTGCGTGTGTCGGCAAGCTCAAGGGACGCGCGGAGCGTCTCGATCTCTCGCTCAAGGGCGGCATTCTCCCTTGCGGACGCCTCACCGAGCACAGTCATTCTCTCTATTTCGGCGTTTGCCTGCCTGAGCTTTTTCTGAAGCTCCGATTTCTCGGCGCAGTATTCAAGGCAGAGTATCAGAGCCGCATCAACTCTCGAGCAGCTCTTGCTGTGAAGATGTATCTCGCGCATTCTGCGGTCGACAGCGCCGACTATGGCGTCGACCTCCTCACGAGGCTCGTCCGTAACGATGTGTATCTCGCAATCCGCCAGATTGACCGTGTATTTCTGCTTCATAAAATAAAACCTCCGATAGGATTCATCAAAATTAGTAAAAAAGCGTTTTTTACTCTTGAAAAAGGAGCAATAAAGTAGTATAATAACCTTGTATACAATAATTATAATACATTTCTTCGATTTTGAAAAGAGTTTTTTGCATATTTTTTTGAAAAAACTTAAATTTTTAGCTTGTGAGGTCGAAATTTTGACAAAATTACTCATAAATCTCTTCATCGGACGCTCTGCGGATCCCGAAGAACCCAAAACACGCAGACGCTACGGCACGCTGACGAGCGCCGTCGGCATAGCGCTGAATCTTCTGCTCTTCCTTTTCAAATTCATATTCGGCTCGATCTCAGGCTCCGTTGCGATCTCTGCCGACGCTATAAATAACCTTAGCGACGCAGGCTCGTCCCTCATCTCGCTCATAAGCTTCAAGATATCCTCGAAGCCTGCGGACAGGGAGCACCCGTTTGGACACGCACGGATAGAGTACATTGCGTCGATGGCTGTCGGCGTTATCGTGCTTCTCATCGGCTTCGATCTGCTCCGCGATGCGTTCGGAAGGATACTTGAGCCGTCGCCCATGAGCAAGAGCATTGCGGTCATCGTCGTTCTCGTGCTCTCCATACTTGCAAAGCTCTGGCTCGGACTGTTTTACCGTAAGGTAGGCTCGGTCATCGACTCGGAGATCCTCCGTGCCGCAAGTGCGGACAGCTTTTCCGACGTTCTCTCGACCTCGGCAACGCTCGTATCCACACTCATCTGGATCTTCCTTGACTTTAATATAGATGCCTACGTCGGACTTGTCGTTTCCGTGTTCATTATGATCGCAGGGCTTAAGATACTCAATGAGAATAAGAATATCATCCTCGGCGCAGCGCCCGATCCCCACACGGTGGAGATCATTAAGAAAAAGGCTCTCGAGGACGGTCGTATTCTCGGTATACACGACCTCATCGTACACTCCTACGGTGCGGGCGCAACGATAGCGTCCTTCCACGCAGAGGTGGACGGCAAGGGGGATTTCTTTGAGGCGCACGACCTCATAGACAATATCGAAAAGCAGCTTCTCACGGAATATAACATCGCCTGCACGATACATATGGATCCGATAGTTACCGATGATGAGCATATAAACGAGCTTCGTACAAGAGTGACCGAGGCACTTAAGGAGATTTCACCGCAGATAAGAATACACGACTTCAGGTGCGTCGCAGGTCCGACGCATACGAACCTGATATTTGATATAGAGCTGCCCTTTGAGGAAAAGCGCAGCGACGGCGAGATATGCACGCTCGCTGAGGCGAGGATACGGGAGCTTGATGCTACGTATTTCACCGTGATAAATATTGACAGAGTATAGTATAGTGTGCTCTGAATCTTAAAAAGGGGGTAGGATATGGCAAAGAAAATAGGAATAGATCTCGGCTCGGCTAATACCCTGATCTATCTCAAGGATAACGGAATAATACTCTCCTCGCCCACGGTGATAGCACTTGACAGGAACACGGGCAAGGACCTCGCCATAGGCTCTGCGGCAAAGAGAATGATAGGCAAGACGCCGAAGCATATCAGAGTTTCAAGACCTGTGCGAGAGGGCGTAATTGCCGATATGGATGATACCACGCGCCTGCTCACACGTCTTTTTGAGAGGGCGGAGCTCGTCTCCTTCCTTTCGCGTCCCGATGCATATGCCTGCGTGCCCACAAAGTGCACCGAGGTGGAGCGCCGCGCGGTGCAGACCGCAATATACGAGGCAGGCACGAGGAACGTTTCCCTCGTCTCAGAGCCACTCGCCGCCGCAGTTGGGGCAGGGCTGAAGGTGCTCAGCGCAAAGGGCTGTATGATAGTGGATATTGGAGAGGGCACGACCGAGGTGGCGGTCATCAGCCTTGGAAAAATAGTCGTAAGCCGCTCGCAGAAGATCGCAGGCGCACATCTTGATGCGGCGATAATGAATTATCTTCACAACGAGCGTAGGATAGAGGTCGGCGAGCTTACCGCGGAGCGTCTTAAAATAAAGCTCGGCACGGCTCACCCGTCCATAAATCGAGGAGATCATCAGGTGCTCGGCAGGGATCTCTCAACGGGCAGAGCCATCGCCTCGACCGTTACCAGCCGCGAGATCTGCTACGCGATAAAGCCTGCCATCTCGTCGATAGTGCATCAGATAAGGCTCGCGCTTGAGGTAACTCCCCCCGAGCTCACGAGCGATATCTATAATAGGGGCATTATTCTCTCGGGCGGTGGTGCATTGCTTCCGGGGCTTGCGGAATACATATCCGCCGAACTCGGCATCAAGACCGCACTCGCTCCGAGTCCGCTTGAGAGCGTGTGCGTGGGTATCGGAAAAATGCTCGAGAGTGAGGGCGAGCTCGGGAAAATACTCCGCACGGAGATATGAGCGCACACCACAAAAGGATAGTAAAATATGGTATTTTCATCAAATGAATTTCTTTTTCTGTATCTCCCGATCTCGCTGATCCTCTACTTCGCCGTTCCCACGGCATGGAGAAACCCCGTCCTCTTTGCGGTCAGTCTTGTTTTCTACGGCTGGGAGAGACCGATCTACCTACTTATAATGCTCGCGGTCATATTGCTCAACTATGTGTTCGGCTACCTCATCGACCGCGCAGGCGAGGACACAAAAAAGCGAAAAAGAATGCTCACCGCAGGCGTCGTGCTCAACCTCGCCATACTCGGATTTTTCAAATACGCGGATTTTCTGCTTGAAAATCTCTCACAGATACCGTTTCTCAGCTTCATCGAGCCACTCGGCATAGCCTTGCCCGTGGGGATCTCGTTCTATACCTTTCAGTCAATGTCGTATATGATCGACGTCTACCGCGCGACCGTACCCGTGCAGAAAAGCTTCGTCAGCTTCGGCACGTACGTTTCGATGTTCCCACAGCTGATCGCAGGGCCGATAGTCAGATATTCCGACGTCGATAAGGAGCTGTCATACCGCACCACCACGCTCGATAGCGCGGCGGAGGGCGCAAGACGATTCGTTGTCGGACTTGCAAAAAAGGTCCTGCTTGCCGATACAGCAGGCGCACTCTGGGAGCAGATAAGGGATATTCCGAGGGAGCAGACCAGCGTGCTTGTACTCTGGCTCGGTATAATTCTCTACGCATTTCAGATCTATTTTGATTTTTCGGGATATAGCGATATGGGGATCGGACTCGGTAAGATCCTCGGCTTCCATTTCCCCGAGAACTTCAATTATCCGTATATCTCACGCAGTATAACCGAATTCTGGCGCAGATGGCATATCACGCTCTCAACGTGGTTCCGTGAGTATGTCTATATCCCCCTCGGCGGAAACAGACGCGGAAAGGGAAGAATGATATTCAACCTCCTCGTTGTCTGGCTGCTCACGGGCTTCTGGCACGGCGCGTCGTGGAATTTCGTCATCTGGGGACTCTATTATTTCCTGCTCCTGAGCGTCGAAAAGCTCTTTTTGTCAAGGCTTCTCGATAAGCTTCCGAGCGCGATATCGTATATCTATACCGCGTTTTTCGTGCTCGTCGGCTGGCTCATATTCTACTTTAAGCCAAGCCTTGGAGGCTCGCAGGAGATAGTGTCATATCTCTCGGGAATGCTCGGACTCTCGGGACTCCCCGTGTTCAATCTTGAGCTTGGATATACCCTTGTCAGAAATCTTTTGCTCATCGCCGCCCTCGCCTTTGCCTGCACACCATACCCGAAGCAGCTCTATGTGGAGCTTCGGAGCAGGGCACAGGGCACAAAATGGGAGCACGCCCTCACCGCCGTTGCAGATATTGCCCTGATCGCGGTGTTAGTCCTTTGTATTACATATATCTCATCCTCGGATTATAGACCTAATATATATTTTGAATTTTAAGGAGTGCCACTATGGACGGTCTTGAAAAAAAGCTATTTACGAAAAATGACGCATCGTTCGTCTGCGCGCATTGTGGAAGATCGGTAGAGCCGCTCGGGTATTCCTCGAGAAATCATTGCCCGTTCTGCCTCTGGTCGCTCCACGTGGACGTAAACCCGGGGGATCGGGATAACGAGTGCAGAGGGCTGATGGAGCCGATCGCCGTAGAGACCGATCCGAAAAAGGGGTTCGTCATCGTCCACCGCTGTACGAAATGCGGCGAGATCCGACGTAACCGCGCCGCCCACGAGGCAGCCATCCAGCCCGATAATAAAGCCCTACTCATCCGCCTCACCGCAGGACGGATAATATAAATCAAAAAACCACGCAGAAGATGGTTTTAGTTAGGGATTTTTCTAATTAACATCTTAAGAGGTAAAAAAAAGAACCATACTCAAGAGTCATTAGCTCAAGGGTATGGTTTTTTCGTTGTTTTATTTATTTGATTGTAAGAAAAC
>CAYPRM010000048.1:0-6266 GCA_964413365.1 uncultured Lachnospiraceae bacterium
CTATTTAATTATATATTATTTTTTTCGCCTTGTCAATCGTATATTTGAAAGTAGTTTTTTTAACAATTTTGCATACCACGATAATTTGCTAAATCCAACGGGAACGAGCGGACGGATCTTTTGCGACTGCAACTCCGAAATTCGGTCGGAGCAAGCCCTGATCCTACCAATATTTGCGGCAACGCCGCAACATCATTTCCATAGGCAACAAAAAGCCCACCCACAAGAGCGTGCGCTCATACAGGCAGGCATTAGGTCAAGCTCTCTCCACCACTTCCGCGGTAGATTTGATTATACAATTCGGCGGATATGTCCCTCGCAGGGAGGTGAGAGGGTAGGCGGAGGTGTTTTTACCTACGATCGTTCCTGGATTTATGACCGAGCCGCAACCAATATTTGCACCGTCGCCGAGTATTCCGCCGACCTTCCGCAGCCCCGTATCGTGATCGGAATCCGCGTGCACCACGACGCTTTTGCCGTCATTTTTGAGATTGGAGCAAACAGCCCCTGCACCCAGATGCGCACCGTTTCCGAGAATACTGTCGCCAACGTAATTATAATGTGGCACCTGCACACAGTCGAGCAGGATGCAATTTTTCAGCTCGCAGGAATTGCCGATAACGCAACGCTCGCCAACTATCACGCCACCGCGCAGGAAAGCCCCGGGGCGTATCTGCGTGCCCGAGCCTATGACGCAGGGAGGCTCGATGACGGTATTCGGGTATATCTTCACATTTTCGCCGACGAGCACACCCTCCGATATCAGCGTATATCCCTCGAGTCCGCCCTCGCAAAGCTCCCACGCAAGTGGTGTTATTTTGGGCAGGATCTCCCACGGGTACTCGCACGACTCAAAAAGGGGCAAAAGATGCTTCACACGGCACTCAAAAAGCTCCGCCGTTCTGATCTGCTTATTCAATACAGTAGCCCTCCTTTATTATCGTATCCGCTATCATATCTGTGAGCGCCGAGCAGAGCACAGCATCCTCACATTCGACCATGACACGTATCAGTGGCTCCGTTCCGCTCGGACGCAGGAGCACACGCCCCCGACCTGCGATCTGCTGTTCGGCACTGCGCACCGCATCTGCGACGGCAGGGCTTGACATGACCGCATCCTTGTCTGTAACACGGAGATTTTTGAGCCTCTGGGGGTAGAGCACCACATCCTCAACGAGCCTCGAGAGCGAGGACTTGGAATCGACCATCTCCTCCGTTACCATGATCGCAGTGAGCAGACCATCGCCCGTGGTGGCGTATTTTTTGAGAATTATATGCCCCGATTGCTCGCCGCCAATGGAGAAATCGTTCTCCTGCATACATTCGTACACGAATCGGTCGCCGACCTTGGTCTGTATACAGCGCACGCCGAGCTTGTTGAGGCTTGAGACAAATCCGCTGTTCGACATCACCGTAGCGACGACGGTATTGCTGTTGAGTATGCCGCGATTTTTAAGTCGCCTTGCGAGCAGGTACATTATCTTGTCGCCGTCCACAATATTGCCATTCTCGTCCACGGCAAGACAACGGTCGCAGTCGCCGTCAAAGGCAAATCCGACATCGAGATGCTTTTCACGCACAAGACGCACCAGCCCGTCAAGATGAGTCGAGCCGCAGGCACGGTTGACGTTCAGACCGTCGGGCTCATCGCCAATGACGTAGAGCTGAGCACCGAGCGCACCGAAAACCGCGCGTGCTATCGACCACGACGCACCGTTCGCGCAGTCAAGACCGATGCGAAGCTTTTTGTAGGAGTTCGACGCAAGGGAAATGAGGTAGCCTATGTACCTGTTTCGTCCGCTCACGTGGTCGTGGATCGAGCCTATCGCGTCGCCGACAGCAAGGGGAAGATCGTCGCCCTTCACATTGAGGGACGCAAGATCGCCGTCGAGGTACGCCTCAATGCTTGCCGTGGTCGCGTCGTCGAGCTTTTCACCCTGACCGTTTATGACCTTGATACCGTTGTCGTGGAAGGGGTTGTGGGACGCCGTTATCATGATTCCGCAGTCGAAGCCGTCCATTCTCGTAACATAGGATACGCTCGGAGTGGTGGTAACGTGCAGAATGTACGCATCCGCACCGCTCGTCGCAATTCCCGAGGCGATCGCGTACTCAAGCATATAGCTCGAGCGCCGCGTGTCCTTGCCTATGACTATACGAGGACGGTAGGTGGGATCGTTTGAAATTTTTTTGTAGTGCCAGCCGAGAAATCTGCCGACCTTGAAGGCGTGCAGGGAGGTGAGGTCCACTCCTGCCTCGCCCCTGAATCCATCCGTACCGAAATATTTACCCGGGCGATCCGCGCGAGAGGATATCTCGATCCCGTCACGCAGAAGCGTGTCGCAGGAAACGGAAAAAATGTCAGCGAGCTGTATTATCTTATCGATCTGTGGGAGTGCCTGATCCATCTCCCATTTTGAGATGGATTGCCGCGAAACACCGACGCTCTCGGCGAGTGCCTCCTGCGAGATCGAGGAATTTGTGCGAAGTGCTGTAAGCTTTTGTCCGAAGGTCATCTTAATAAATCTCCTTTTCGGTCGCCACTTTTGTGGCTGTATAGATATTATACTAAATATTACGCAAAAATGCAATGGCAAATACGCAAAAAAATCACGAATTTCGCAACCGCAGGTTGCGTTTTTGAAAAGAAATGAGTATTTTAGGGTAAAAATGCTCTTATACAAACGAAAATCCGCACTTTTTGGTTGATTTGACCGCCCGCGTTGCCATGTGGAGAAGAAAATCAGCTTTTGCTTTTTTCTTAAAAAAACCTCTTGACATTTAGAGAAAACTATGGTATATTTTATAGGTATGGTATCGAGGTGTAGCGCAGCTGGTAGCGCGCCAGTTTCGGGTACTGGAGGCCGCGAGTTCGAGTCCCGCCACTTCGACCAAAAAACACGCTTCGGCGTGTTTTTTTAATTGAGTCCGCCCTCGGCGAGAGACAAAAAGCACAAAAGCTCAAATTCATACGCCCAAACAAAAGCAAAAAAAATTTCATTTCATATTGCAAAACTCATGTATATGTGATATAATGCTTTTACGGAAACGAATTTGAATGATCACGGGAGTAATTTATATATGAAAAAGAATTACAGGGTTTCGAGCATCGCATTTGCGGTAGCGTCGTTCAGCTTTTTTATGGCGGCGATAGCGTTTTTTGCACATAAAAACCCGAGCATGGGCGCGACGTTTTTGTGCCTCGGCTCGTGCAATCTCTGCCTCTCGAGCGTCTTTGTCAGCCTTATAAACAAGCAGAGAAGGGAAGATGAGTCGGAAAATCATGAGGATACCGACAAAAAAGATCACCAATAAAAAAAGCTGTCAAGTGATATCACTTGACAGCTTTTTTATTGATTTGTGATATGCGAGAGAAAGAGCGAAAACTGAGTCTTTATATGCTCAAGCTCCTGCGGTGGATAGTAAAAATGCGTTGAGCTGTCGAGCATCTCGACCTTGATCCTCGGTGCTTCGGCACGGAGGATATCATAGGACGCGGGCGAGACGAGCTCATCACGCCCCGACTGGAACGACCGACATGGCGTGGTCAGACTCGGGAGGAGCTTCCGCACTCTGCGGATCTCGGAAAACAGCTCGAGATATCTTGGGATCAGCCCGAGGTAGGCAAAGGGATTTTTCGTCATTTGCAGTCCAGTGCATTCCCTTGCGGCGTATGCGAGCGTGTCCTCGGGCTTCAGCGTGCCGAAATACATCTTCATCATCGTGGAGAACATTCGGTACTTGAAGCCGACCTTTATCGGGATCGAGAGGCAGAAGATGCCCGTGATACGTGGCTCTCCGATCGCCTCCTCAATAGCGAGGAGCGTGCCCATCGAGTGGGCGAGTATCAGTATTTCCTTGTGATCGGTGAGCAGATCCTCGACCGCCTCATGCACCTGCGCACGCCATTTTTTCATCGACGAGCGTGAAAAGTCCCCTACGCTGCCGCAATGACCGTCGAGCACCATGTTGTGCACCGAGTAGCCCTCGGGAATGAGCGGTATAAGATCTCGGAAATGATTTGGCGAGCCGAGTATTCCGTGTATGCAGAGCACGGCAACACTCGCGCCGTCCGCGCGGCGTATCAGCGCGCTATGCTTGCTCTGTTCCATTTTTCAAGCTCCTGCGTCTTGCGATAGCGCATGCCGCATAGTATATTCCGTAAATGAGAAGGCACATTGAGAACACCACAACGATCACGGTAATGGGCATCACCTCATCGGGAATGAAGGGGAAGATGCTGTATGCGAGGAAGAACCAGTTTTGATCCTCGTAGAGCGTGTTGCCCAGCGTCGCCCAGAGCAGTATTATGATTATTCCGCACAGCTCCTGCCAGACGGTGCGGATATTGAGCCTCACCTCACCGAACGCGAGATTGAGAAACGCCCAGCCGAACAGCAGACTGTGGAACATAAAGGTCTGAAATACGATATAGGAGAACGGAGGCTGACCACCGAGAGCCGAGCCGGGATAGCACATCCACATAAGGGACGAAACGAGGGAGAGCACCACGACGGGCGTCTTTATCGGCTTGAATTTCGGGTTGAATTGAGCGAACGTCGCAAAGACCGACATCAGCGTGCAGATATGGAAGGGAAGCTTGTGTATCGCGATCCTGCCGCCGTAGCTGTCGGAGAGGGGCATGAGAAAGAAATCGGCAATGTAAAGTCCGATGGTCAGATATGCGTAAAGTCGGAGTATCCTTGTCCTCGTGCCCTCAGGACTGCGCTTGAAGATCGCCGCTATCAAAAATGCAGAGCCAAAGGCGATGAAAAGATATAAGAAATGCCAGCCGCTGAAAAGCGTGATCTGCAGCTCCGAGTTGTTCTCGCTCAAAAGCCAATAAACAAATTCCTTCATAGTTTGTCCTCCATAGACTAAGGGCTTAAAATTAAGATCTAAATATTGCCCTTTGAGGGTATTGTACCATATTTCCGCGCCCCGTGTCAATAAAAACGTGCTTTTTTTACTAAAAACTCCCAAAGCTCCCGAAAACATATACATTCGACCTCTAAGCGATGCGGAATTTAACAAAAAAACTCAAATAGGACGTGTCCTATTTGAGTTTTATTTTGGCTTTATGGATCATTTGTCCGTGGGGGTATCGGAGTCGTTTGGCACCTGCTCAAGCTCGACCTTGTGGACGGCGTGCTCTGCCTCGGCAGCTGCTGCCTTTGCGGCACGCTTGTTTTCTTCCTTTTCCTCGATCGCGTGATTTATCGAATACATTTCCGAGCGAGTGATGTCGATCTTTTCAATAAGTATTTCTAACTTCCTGTCGACGTTAGCACCCGTTTTCAACTTCTGATACGCGATCCTTCCAAACTGCTCGTAGAGGTCTGCGAGAAACGCCTCCTTGCGCGCAAGCTTTACGTGAAGGGAAGCGGTATCACTCAGATCACCCGTTTTTGATACAGCCCTGCTTGCAAATCTTTTTACTCCACGACGGATCTCTCTCCATTTTGACATAATTTCAGCCTCCTTTTGCCGTTTCAGAGATATTACGCATATATTATACTATTTTTTTCGAAAAAAGTAAAGAGCTTTTGTTATATTTTTTTCTTCTCGAGGCAAAATTAATTGAGAAGGGGGTGATCCTTATGAATATGGATAAGAAAATGTATAGGAGATTTGCCGAGGCGCACGCTCCACGCTCCAAGGTGGGGAAAAATTGCTTCAACGCCTTCTGCATCGGCGGAATAATATGCGCGATCGGGCAGGGGCTCGTCGATCTGTATAGTATCGCGCTTGGAATGGCGAAGGACGACGCAGGGCTTCTGTCATCGGTAACGCTCGTCCTTTTAAGCGTAGTGCTGACGGCGGTGGGAGTCTTTGATGAGATCGCAAAGGTCGCAGGTGCAGGAACGCTCGTGCCGATAACGGGCTTTGCAAATGCGGTCGTCTCGCCTGCAATAGATAGTAAGAGCGAGGGACTCGTCCTCGGCGTCGGCGCAAGGATCTTCACCGTCGCAGGTCCCGTCCTGCTCTATGGCATACTCTCGGGCGCAATATACGGAGTGGTCTATTTTCTGCTCACACAGCTTTAATAACCCCAAAAAGCACGCCGCAGCGTGCTTTTTTGGTTTGTAGCGAAAAAAGCTATTGACAGCCCCCGTCTTTTGTGATATAATCAAACTGTTGCAAATTGGGATATAGCCAAGCGGTAAGGCACCAGACTTTGACTCTGGCATCTTCGATGGTTCGAATCCATCTATCCCAGCCATGATGAGTGTCTGATTTAGATGCAGGCACGAAAAAACGAGAAA
>CAYPRM010000049.1:0-5872 GCA_964413365.1 uncultured Lachnospiraceae bacterium
TCTGAAACAGAAAAAGCCGAGAAGATCAAGGTGCTGATCCTCTCGGCTATGTAAAAAGGGCGGTATATTTCTACCGCCCTCTGATATTCAATTTTATAAACTACTTGATAAAAGCAAGACTTGTGTCATTCGGACTTTAGATTTTCTATAAACAATTCCGTATCTCCAACGACTATCGTCTGCGGTATTTCATCGGTAACAAAGTACGAATTAAGTGTGACATCATATTCTATTCCGTTTATCTTGATTGTATCAACGAATATAAGATCGGTTGGGAGAATGTTTGCGTTTCTTGTAAGTATGTTATAATAGCCATTCTCTCCCTTTATGGAATATAATCGCCCAACATAATCCTCTCCACTATATATTTCTCTATAAGCGTAATCTTCTTCAAATACACCGTAACCGATGAATAGTTTTCTCACGGGACGGAATGAAGTAATATGTTCACCATTGCTTTCATCAACCTGCCCCTCATTCCAAAGGACATCCATCGTGCCGTAATAGATATGATAATCTCCTGTATCAATACAAGGATTGTCAGCAAAAACTCTGCCTGCTGCCATTTTTGAGGTTAAGCCATAAGACTTACACATAACTGAAATGACAAGCAGTATAGAAAAAACAACAACCAACACACTTGCTACACAACCGAATATTGTAACCGTTTTACGCATTTTTATATTCTGTCGCACAATAACCTCTTCCGGTTTATCTGTCAGAAAATAGTTCTTCTCCACTCCAAAATATTTTTCAAGTGCCTCCATTGATTCATCACAAGGAAGTCCTAATCCAGACTCCCATTTAGCAACTGCACTTCGACTAACGAAAATTGCATCAGCAAGAGTTTGTTGTGAAATATTTTTTTCGTTTCGTAAATTTTTGAGTTTTTCTTTCAACTCCATATCAGCACCTCCGTGGCTTTCGATACTATAATTATAGCACAAACAAGACGAAAATGGTTGTTACTTTCGTTTTCGAGGAGTGTTACTTTAAGTTTTCTAAAATTTCTTGCAGAAATAATCTTATTCGCTGAGTTTATTATACCAAATTTTTATGAATTTTTCAATCCTACAAACCGTTCAGCTTATGTAAGACAGCAGAAATAAATCTGCTGCCCGCGCGTCTGAATTTCACCGCGCAATCTGACCGTTATCTGCCGTTGCGGTCAGACCTTGTTCTATTGTTCTCGTCGCGTTCATCCTCGCTCTGTTCGTCAATTCCATCAACGATTTCGTTCTCACGTCTGTCCATATTCAACTCTGCATTTGTGGTAAATTTAATATTTTCCATTACGGTAACTCAGTTTCGGCTCATTGGCAACGTACTCATTAAAGCCGGCAACAATATCGCGCACCTTGTCCTCTTCCACTTCGCGCTGATATGTATCCGTATTGATTGCTACGCTGTTGACAACCTGCATGTGATAAGGTACATACTGCGTAAAATCCATTTGCTTTTTGGTCAATGCTTCATTCTGTGCTTTCAAAACAGTTGCTCTCTGATGATCTGTCATTTTCATTTCAATACTCCTTCTACATCCATAACAAATTTTTTAGCGACACCCAAAATCTCAAGTGCCCTGTCTTTGTATCTTTTTTCGGTTTGCAACTTCGGAAATCTTGCAAAATAATTATTGCAAGAGGAGATAAACATACTGACCGTACCGGACATGGAATCCAAAATGCTATCTTCTATGTCTGTTTCATCTGTCGGATCGTTTACCTTTCGTAACGGGATTTCTGCGACATTATCGTATGCTGCGGCGATTTCCGGCTCTATAAAGCAATCTTCCGATTCAGATCGCTTCCGGCTCTGTCTTGACTCCGGCTTTTCTTTTGGCTTCAATAATTCTTCCGCCAACTGTTTTCGCTCCTGTTCGGGGCGTAGGGCTATGGATGCAACCTTATAGTCCGCCGCTTGCGTCTTACCCGATAAGACCTGATCCCTAAACCCCGGAAGCACCGATTCTCCGGCGTCCACGCCATTGGCATAATCGATTGCACGAAAGACCGATCTTCTCGATGTATTTGACTCGGCGGCTAGTTCTTCGCTCGATTTCAAGGTGCCACCGTGGCACTTTGAATCGTTTCTGGCACCGCCATGGCTCATCTTTACTGCGTTGCATCTTTTTCCGAACAAATACTTTCTGTTTTCGGGTGTCAGATTTCTTCTTCCAAGCTGGTTGTCGCATATCCATGCAAGACAAGCGTATCGGTCGGCAAAAAACTTCTCAACAACCTCATATTGAAGCTCAGGATGCTTTTGAGCGATCCTGTACCGGTTATGCCCATCCACAATTGTGCCGTTCCAAACCACCAAAGGTGCCAGAACGCCATCTGCCAGCAGATTCTCTTCCAGCTGCCTGAGTTCCTCGTCGGTCAGCTTAGGAATGATAGATTCATATTCAGGATCTATCTTCAATTCCTGCCGCATCTTACTCCACCTCGCCGTACACACTTCTTGCAGTGAGATAGGCAAGGTATTCTCTGCATTCATCGCTGATCTCCTGCTTGTTGTTTAGCCTTTTGCAGAATGTCAGGAAATAGTAGAAAGCCTCCCAATCGTTTCCGATTGTCATCTCAACCATTCTGCCGGTCCTGTCACTTGTGAATCTACAGGGCTTTCCGTTCAGCCAGCGGCGAATATTCTGGTCTTTATCGACATACACCTTTTCAAGAAGTCGGAGTGCCCATTTGCCGTTGTTTTGAAATGTAATTTCCGAATTTTCCGGATGATGATTATGTTCCGCATCAATCACATTCTGAATAGTGCTCATATAATTGCAAAAAGCACGATAGTTCATTTCCTCGTCTCCTTTCATACCTTTTATATAATGAAAAGCTCTTTCGGAAAGTCGCTCTTATCTTTTCTGAGGTACCGTTCAATTTCCTTGTAATCGGAATAGCAAACCGATCTGTTTTCATTCAGCGGTCGTTCAAGCAGGAGAATATAATAGAGTGTCATTCTCGGTCTGCTCGGCAAAACCGAATACACCTTTCCGCTTGTCGGATTTGTAACCTTCAGTTGCTTGTCCCCGTTCAGATAGCTTCTGATGTTTTGGTTTTTATCCGAAAACTCTGTTTCAAGTCGCCTAATAATTTGCTCTTTTCTCTCGCTAAGCAACAGAATTCTTTTCTTCATTCTTGCGATTGCATCTTCCCTGCTGATCGGCTCATCCCCGAATGCTTCGTAATAGAGATACCCAAGCCTGCTATCCGGGACTTTGGATTTTAACAATCGCAAAGCTCTTTCCGCTTTCATTGCCTTTTCCTGAATCTGACGAATTGCATCTATGACTTCCTCAAATTCTTCTCTGTCCATCGTATGTGACATTTTTTGTTTTCCTCCGTTTTATGTGTGATTTCCTTGACGTTTTTGAATACCCACCAACCAATGGCTCCTCCCATCACGGCAATAAGATATCTACCATATACCCATTCGGAATCATGGTGACGAGAGTATCTCGTATGCTCTTTTTTCTTCATTTTCTATCTCCTGAAAAAATTTCTTGTGTTTTTAGCCTGTATATGTTGACAACCAGCACTTTTGGGGATATAATAATATTGTCAAATCGTGATTTGACTAATTTAGATTATACCAAAAGGAGGTGCTGCTATGTTTATAGGTCGAGAAACCGAATTAAAGTTTTTGAACGACGCTTATTCGTCCGATCGAGCGGAATTCATCGTTCTGTATGGCAGACGGCGCGTCGGGAAAACCGAACTTCTGAACGAGTTCTGCAAAGACAAAACGTGTATTTTTTACACTTGCCGCGAATATACCGACAAGAAACAGCTTCAATCTTTTACCGATAAAGTTCACGCTTACAACATCCCCGCATTTCAGTATGTCGATTGTTTCTCCAATTGGGAAACGGCGTTTTCTTCTGTTCTGCATATCGAGACAAACGAAAAGAAACTGCTTGTAATTGACGAATTTCCCTACGCTTGCAAAGTGAACGAAAGCATTCCGTCTGTTTTGCAGGTTTTATGGGACGAGAAATTACGCTACGAAAACGTCATGATCATTCTCTGCGGAAGCGCAATGAGTTTTATCGAAAAAGAGTTGCTTGCCGAAAAAAATCCGTTGTACGGCAGAACAACCGGCATTTATAAGATGAAACCGATGCCCTATCCCGACGCAATTAAGTTTTTTCCGAACTTTTCAGACGAAGATAAACTTTTGGCGTATTCCATCCTCGGCGGCGTTCCGCATTATTTAAGACAATTCAGCGACCGTTTTTCTTTGGAAGAAAACGTAAAACGGAACATCCTCCGCAAAGGTTGCTCGCTTTATAACGAAGTCGAATTTCTCTTGAAACAAGAACTCAGAGAAACTTCCGTTTACAATACCATCGTCGAGGCGATTGCACTCGGAAACAATTCTTTCAGCGATATTCTAAGTAAAACACAGCTTGAAAAAAGCAAGCTCAGCGTATATCTCAAAAACTTAATCGAGATTTCTATCGTCGAAAAGGAATCCCCCGCGCTTTCTTCCGATAAAGATAAAAGTAATACTACCAAAGGCAACTATATTCTGACCGATAACTTCTTCCGCTTTTGGTATGCGTTTGCTTATCGAAACCTCACCGACCTTGAAAACGACGATGTCGACGGCGTTTGGGACGATGCTATCAAAGATAGCCTCCACGACTTCGCCTCTCAACCGTTTGAAAAGGTCTGTCTCGAATACCTGTATATTTTGAATAAAGGCAATCGGTTGCCGTTCAGAATTCACAACGCTTCAAGATATTGGGGTAAAACCACGCAGACGATTGATGGAAAAATGCAATCGGTTAACCTCGAAATCGATATTTTAGCCCCCGATTCCAAGAAGAAAAACTTTATCTACGGCGAGTGCAAATTCACAAACGAAGCGTTCGATATGCATCAGTTGAAAAAACTTCAATCGAAAGTCTTTCTCGAAGGCAACGTCTATTTCTATCTGTTCTCTCTTTCCGGGTTTACTGACGCAGTAAAAGAATACGCTTTCTTGAACGACAATACCGTTTTGGTGTCTGTGAGCGATATCGTTTCGATCGGATAACAAGATTAACTCTCCGGCTACGGCTACTCGCCGTAGCCTTTTCTTTTGTTTTCCTCCGTTTTATGTGTGATTTCCTCGATGTTTTGAATACCCATCAACCGACGGTTCTTCCCATCACGGAAATAAGATATGTATCCGGACCTATCTCTCGATAAGTCCGTTCACACACCTTATTTGTCCGCGACACCCCAGGTGTGACCAACCTTGCGATTGGCATGGGAAGTCATCAACGACCGATTGCGAATCGGTTCCATAGGAATCTCACCTCTGCCGGGTACTCCGCCAGCCGCGCATTTCTGCTACGGAAGTATCATTATCCCTCGTGCCTGTCATTGCCGCCCTTCAAGTGCAGCTTGAATTCAATCGTATAAGTTTGATCGCTCGCTCCATACGGAGGTCGTCGCGCACCTACGATATCGGCTTATCCGTTCCTCACAGATTGGCACATGTAATGTATTGATGAAATGGGTATTCAATTGTCAAAGATCCGCGAGAGGTTTATTTTCCCCCTCAAGTGGTAGGCAGCGAAAATGCCCGTTTTTTAAGGTTGTCCGGAAAATTTTTTCAAATATTTTTTTATAGTCCCCATTCTCTGTGTAATAGCAGATACCGATAACCCTTTTTCCTTTGCTATTTCGGTCATGCTTTTCCCCTCAAAAACTATGGCTGTCAACAAATCCATGCGTTCCTCACTCAGGTTTTTCAAAGCTATGTACAGATCTGTGTCTTCTATATCTTCAATCCAAGCGTACCTGTCCGTCCTGCTTTTTCCGTCGTCGATGGAAACCGTCAGCTGCTCCATATATTTTTCATACAAAGGCGA
>CAYPRM010000050.1:0-5446 GCA_964413365.1 uncultured Lachnospiraceae bacterium
ATCAAATCACTCCTTACGCCCATATTATACCGCCGAACAGTTTTCTGCCATCACCCTTAAACTTATAATTTCCGTTTACTTTCAGCGTAGTACTTCCGCCGCCGTCAAGGCTTATCGCAAAGTCAAGGTTTAAATTTTGTGCGGTTTGATTTGCCCTTTCGGCGGAGGTATTCGCTCTGACGGCTATAACGATTTTATTATCGGCTTTTCTGTAGCCTATAATCGGTCTGTTACAGCTTCTTAAAACATCGCTGAATTTCCCCGTAAAGCCCTCACGCTCAGCCGTTATTTCAGGATATATACCAAAGCCCGACACCGCAAACCAAACATCCTTTTCCTTTGTTATATCCGACACATATTTCATCTCCACATCATCCTTGCCGTGCACAATAAGCGTTGCCACGGGCTTTTGGTGGGTCGGATTATTACAGATAACTTTGCCACCGTTTACCATAATACCTTGTGGGTACATAATGCCGTTTGCTTGTGCCATAAAGAACACGCTGTTCACGAAATTATTATACGGTGTTTGATTTGTGGGTTTTTGAGTTTCCACCGCCCATATTTTGGACGGTGAAACTTCAATTACATGTGTCATTCCTATAATTTTATAATTAAAACTACCATTATCAGCATAAAATCCCGATACGCTCACTTTGTTTCCAAAGTTCTGCCAGCGCGCTCTTTTGGTACGCACATCTACATGAGTAAATGTATTGTATAAGCCAATTCCAAATTTATCTTGCGCAAGATTTTCCGCATACTCTGCCACTTTACGCGGACTAACACCTTTTACTGAAATATCTGCAGCTGTTCCGTTTATATGTTGAGAATTAGCCACCCCACCTACTTTTTTATTGTAGGTAGCATTTCTGTATGCGCTGTTTATCGTTACAGGTTGCCCGAAATGTGTGCGAATATTTTGCAAAATCTTCACAAGCTCAGTATCAACTAAAATGTAGTCCGAACCGTCTTTGCAAGCAAATTCTTTAACAGTGAAATTGCTTGAGAGTTTTTTGTTTCCGTCTTTACTTGTAGAATATTTCTCAATCATACTCACACCCCATTTTCGTCCACAATGTCGTCTTCCCAATCTGCAAACAATTCTTCTTTTGCCGCGTTATACACCTGTGTGTATATGTGTTTTGTTTTGTCAATATTGCAACGAATGTTTTTTACTTCAAGCGCATTGTTGCGAACAACATCATCTCTAGTCTGTTGTACACTTATTTCGGCTTGCACCGTGCCGTACTTGTTTACAAATAAATTTGTAATCTGTGCATAAGCTGTAGGGATAGTAATTCCCAATTCTTTAACTTCATAATTTGTAGTTTTTAAACCCATAATAAATTCCTCCTGTTAATTAATCAATTTCTGCTATCTCGCTGTCATCGCTACCAGGGCGCGGCGCCTCTTTGCCGTCAAACAATGTTGCTGATAAAACGCCACCGTCGCTTACTGTTATTTTATATCTCGCGGTGCTTCCTGTGGTGCTCGATTTGAGAATAATTGCATCGGTTGCTATTGAACCATCTTTAAGTACTTCCAACGCATTTGAACGATTATTCGCGTCTGAACCGTTGCCGATTATAAAACTTGCATTAGAATTGTCTTTATTGTATTGTCCTGCCACAAATTGGTTTTCTTCTTGAGCAACAGTATCGCGTCCGCAAGCAAATGAATTATCTCTATTTGCTTCGTTACAATAACCAACTGCAAATGACCTTGTGCCTGTTGCCTTATTTGATGAACCAAACGCAGTGCTCAAAGAACCACTTGCTTCGTTCCAGCCGCCCATTGCAACGCTCGACCACGCGGCTTTATTTTCTGTACCAGACGTAAGTGAGTTTTCGCCATAAGACATATTACCATTACCGAAAGTAACCGAGTTTTCGCCTAACGCTTTGTTATTGTTACCAAATGCAACTGCATTTTTCATATATTCTTCATATGTAATACCCCATTCAGGGTGCTCTAAAAAGAACGCAAAAGTAGCAGTTTTCGGAAACGGTTTGTCTACTCGTATTTCCCAAGTGGAAGGTGCAGGATTTGATATGATTTCCTCAATTACAGCCGCATTACATACAGTGTTTGGTGTTTCAACATCTTTATATGATATCACTTCTCCTGCTTTTAAATCGACCCAATAGTAACAAGCAATTTTAAATGTCAATCCGTCATCTGACACATCATATATATTAAATACTCCGCAACCTGCATAACAGTTGTCGCCAAACGTATAACATTTCCGCGCCATTATGCGCGACTCTGCCTCTGTATCATCTCCGTCGTTGCGCCAAACTTTTTGATATCCCGAGCGGTCGGAATGTAACACTCTGTTTATCTCATTCATAGCCATGTTGTTGGATGTAATTGTTCTTTCAGCTATTTTATCTCCTGATACGGCACCGTCAACTAGTTTATTTGTTGTTACGGCACCAAAAGATATTTTATCTGCTGTTACGGCACCGTCTTCTATTCTGCTCGTTGAAACTGTTCGCAACTCGTTTGTGTCTGTTGTATACGTTGCGGTTATTTTTTCGCCCTCTGTCGTAATCATCGTACACTGTGGGCTTTTATTTTTTACAGGTTCAAGCATTTTACCTGTGGCTGTGTCGAACATGTAGTAAGTTGCGTTAAACTTGCCGATATCTTCATATTTATATTTTCTAGATATATTACTAAAATACAGATGTGGTTTAAAAATCCTGTTTTTAAATGTTGTTCCCGAGTCAATCATTATCCAAATGGCCGCACTCGAAAAATCTTCAGGTATTGTAATAAGTGACCGGGAGTTTATACGGGTATTTGAACCATCCTGTTTAGTAATTCTAATTTGCGCCCAACTTGTTGGTCTAATAATACTCGTACCGTCAAAATAATATGTTTCTCCAGGTACCAATATTTTATCAAAAACTGAATTTGAAATAACCAATGGTATTTGAATTTCGTTTGTTGCCGTTCCGTTTACGGTAATAGTACCGTCGTCATTCGTTGCAAACGTTACACCTTCTATTTTAAGAAAACCGTCATTTGAGAACGCATATGGCATTGGTATTAAATTTGCTCCTACCACGATTAATTCGCCCGTTGTTTTTTCTCCCACGTTCACGCTACAATCAATAGGAATTTCATACGGTGGCGCGTTGTCAATATTTATTACCGAGCCTGTTTTTGTTGCAGTAACTGAATTGGCAAACATTCCTGTCGATTTGTTTTCAAATTCTTTTTGTTCAGCGCCGACTGCTTCAACTTGTTGTGCTATGTAGTCAAGATGTGTCGTTAAATTAGTAATGTCCTCAGCAATTTCGTCAAATGCTTCATTTACTGGCTCAGCGCTTACATTATCCACACCGTCTTTTTTATCCGTCCAATATTTATTACTCATCATATATCACCCCTTTAATTACACTTCATTTTTAATTAGCATATAATTGTCTCGTTTTTGGCATATATTGAATTGTAGTTCGAGCTTCGTTGGTATATAAATGTGTCGACTTACAAAATCAATTAATTCATATTTCATGTAAAAATCATATGTTGTGCTCGCTGACAAATTATCAAGGGTTAATGCCCAAAAATAATACTCAGGGCTTCTGTCTTTCGAACATACTTCATTATATATTTCTTCACCAGTTGTTCTGTTGCGCACGGACAAATATTCGATTGAATAGTTGTCTTGAACGCCTGAACTGATACGTTTGAAATATAAATAAAATAATAATTTACCGTTTAGTAAAGGTGTAAATGAAGCAATTTTTTGATATTCAGTTGTCGGAGTACTTTCAGAAATACTCACTGATGCGTTTGTACTGTATAAAAACTCTGGGTTATCATCTCCATTAGCGGTACCCATATATTTTTTTACTACATCATATTCTCTAACGCCTGTCCATATACTCAACTTATTGTAACCACCTTCCCGTTTGAATTGAATTTATACGTGCATGTTATTGTTTTTTCGCCTACAAATTTTTCGGTTATTGTGCCATCGTCGTTAAATATTGTTGTAAGAGTTTGTCCTAAGCTATTCGTTTCAACGATTGTTCCGTCTGTCTTGTAGGTGGTTGTTCTTGTCTCGAACCCTTGAATTGCCATTAAATTTTCACGGTTTATTGGCGTTCCGTCTCTTGCACTCGTCTTGTCAATAAATTCTACCATATTATCACTCCTCGCCACATGTGAACGTTCCACATTGTCTATAATTGCTTTTAACGTCATTAATCATAACGTCTAAGTCAACCAATATTTTTTCCAAAGCGTTTAAATCGTCGTAGTGAAATGAAATTAAAGGTGTTTCAGGCGTATCTGAAAATGTGAAGAACGCTTTTCTGAGCACATTCTCATTGTCGATTATTCTTTGGTAATCTGCATTAGAGAATATATCCTCAACTGTCCAATCTGTTTTGTGTGTAATGTTTGTATTCCAATACCCCATTGGGTTTATGAGATTTTTAAATTCTTCTTGTTTTTGCTCTATCCTATTAAGCGTGTTGCATGTCATCATTCCGCGCTCCAGTGTTTCTCTTTGCTCGTTCGTAAGCTGTTGAAATTTCTTAACAAGGTTATCGCGTATGGATATTGCGTTATCGATATCATCTTGTGTCCTATCAACTATCATATTCAAATTACTTATCACGAAATCACTACCTCTTTCACTATAATATTGCCATTAAGATTGAACGATTGCTGTATCAGTCGTCCTGACACGTTGCCAAGATATTCCGTTTCAGCTTCAATGACCTCACCTAAATAAATATCATCATGGTCTTTTATCGTTTCGGTCGTAATAGTTTGCCCCCAATTGAACGTTCCCCAAGGCAATTCGCCCCATTTTACAGTACACGTTTCTCGTTTAACGTCTTTTCCGACTATGATTTTGAGGTTAGTGCTGTCAACTCTTGAAAGCCAATTATAGCAATTTTTAAGCACGGATTTTACGTTTGACGGTGATACAAGCGTTGCAGAAGTGATTGAGCTTACATTTTCCTTTTCGCTTGCCAAAACAACTGGATTTGTATAACTTTCAATATGTTCGGTATGCTCATACTTGCCACCACTTAACACACATCCGTTATTTGCGTTGATATACGCGTAATTTGCACCACTTGATATTATTTCTCCGTTGGATATTGTCAAATCGTGCAATGGTTCCGAAAACTTAACAAGAATATTTTCTCCAATTCCGCTGTCCTCTGATTTGTACGCTTCTAAAGTTTCTGAAATTTTGGAATAAGTATGTGATGTTAATTCAACTTTTGTTACAGTATCGCCATTGTCAAAACTCTGTCCTTGCATAATGCGTGCAAGCGGTATTGTTTGTTTAACATCATCTTCAAGTTTTTTAACCTCAACGACATCGGTATTTGCCGTATTGATTACCGCCATGCTGGCAAAACACACTTGCATTAAAGCTTCACGGCAAGTGGTATATCCGATATATCCG
>CAYPRM010000051.1:0-5386 GCA_964413365.1 uncultured Lachnospiraceae bacterium
ACGCATGGCTGCCTATACTCGTTACGCTGTCGGGGATAGTTACGCTCGTCAGCGAGGCGCAACCTTCGAACGCACCATAGCCTATACTCGTTACGCTGTCGGGGATGGTTATGCTCGTCAGCGAGGCGCAACCTTCGAACGCAGAATTGCCTATACTCGTTACGCTGTCGGGGATAGTTACGCTCGTCAGCGAGGTGCAACCAGAGAACGCAGAACTGCCTATACTCGTTACGCTGTCGGGGATAGTTACGCTCGTCAGCGAGGTGCACTTATAGAACGCATAATCGCCTATACTCGTTACGCTATCGGGGATGGTTATGCTCGTCAGCGAGGTGCAACCTTCGAACGCAGAACGGCCTATACTCGTTACGCTATCGGGGATGGTTACGCTCGTCAGCGAGGTGCAATTACGGAACGCAGAATGGTCTATACTCGTTACACTGTCGGGGATAGTTATGCTCGTGATGAATGCGTAGCCCAGAAAAACCTCGCTATTTATCCCCGTAACGGGCAGGTTGTTGTACTTCGCAGGGATTATGATCTCGGAATCGAGGCAGGTGCCCATTCCGTCGACGCTATATCCCTTGCCGTCGCTGTTGAGCTTGAACGCGAGTCCCTCGGATGTCCTGGGTTCGAGCTTCGGAATGGTCGCCGTGCTCAGCTTCTCGTGGCAGATGGTGCACTCCGTGTGCTTGCTGCCCGCCTTTTCCTCAGTCGCATCGGCGTCAACGATCCAATCGCTCTCGGTATGTGCTGCTTTGGGTATCTCCGTCTGTGCGGTCAAAACCTCACCGCAAACGGAGCATTTAACGCCATCCGTAAGTCCCATCTCGGTACAGGTCGCCGCCTTGCCTTGGATGACCTCCTCCACGTGCTCGTGAGGCTCGGGATCGTCCTCCTTCGGCTTCGTTGTGGTCGGTTTTGTGGTAGTACTCTCACCCGGCTTTTTAGTAGTCGTGGTGGTTGTCGTGGTGGTTGTGCCGTCATTTCCCGAGGGAATGGCGACAATGATTCCCACGACCACGCCGACGAGTGCCAAAACCACGCCGACGATAATCAGTGTCTTTTTGAGATCAAGTTTCATATTGTCTCCTCATTCAAAAATTAATAAATTTCGTTACAAATTGTAACATATTTATTGTAACACTTTGTTACAATTATGTCAAGAGAAAATTAACAAAAAAGGCGAATTTTGGGGAAAGTGGTAGAAATGGAGCAAAACGAGGGGCTTATTGGCTTGAAGATGATCAGAAAGCAGCGAAAATACAGCCAAGTCAAGGTTGGGCTGGATCTGTGCATCAGCCGCGAGGCGCTCTCCCATTACGAAAACGGTAAACGCTCGCCCGACATTTGGATGCTCCGCCGCCTCTCCGAATACTTCGACGTCTCCATCGACTTCCTCGTCAACGGCAAGGAATTCGCACGCAAAAATCAATAAAAAAGGACTCATCGCAATCACGATCGAGTCCTTTTCTTGTTCTCTATTAAAAAAGAATTATTTATTCATTTCCCTTTTCTTTTTACATTCCTTATATTTTTGTGCGTCGATGGTGCCGTTAGCGAGCATTCTTTCGCTCCAGAGCTGGAGGGTTTCGACGGTAACGGAGATGCGCTCGAGCTCCTCCTGAATATTGATGAAATCCTCGATCTCGTCGCCCTCGATCTCCCCGTCTGCGGTGATCTCGATGAGCCTTTCCTTCTTCTTATTCATCGAATTCAGCGAGGCGAGCATCTCAAGCACGATCTGCGATAGCTCCTTGGTCTTGACCTCGGGGACGTACTCCTGCCCTATGGGACACTGGTTCGCACAATAGTAGTTGCAGAGGCGAGGAAGCTTATATTTATCCGCCATCTGGAGCACCTCGTCAGGGTTGGGTGAGGATTTTTCGTTCTCGATACGCTCGATCCTCTCGGGCGAGATCCACTCAAGCAGCTCGCTCGCGCTCTCACGCGACAGGTCGAGCTTCTCCCTTGTCTGCTGGTAAATATTTTTGTTAGGCTTTGTCGAAATCTTTGGCATACATTCGTTCTCTCTTTTTCTTACTTAGTATACATAAATAATAGCAAAAAGTCCCCGATCTGTCAAGGACTTTTTGCTATTTTTACCATCTTGCGTTTCCACTTTTTCTACCCAACGATCCTATCGCTCAGCTCGATGATCCTCGGGGCGACCTTTTTGCGTTCGGCGGCGAGGGTGCGGCGGTAGGTGGGGTAGGCGGCGGCGGTGAGGATCATTCCCAAAAATCCGACGGCGATCCCGACGACATTCCTATCCACGCCCGATCCCGAAAACAGCTTCGATGCGAGATCCGTCATCACGAGGCTCATTCCGAGTCCGAGGACGAGTGCACCGACCGTTCCGATGGCGATCGCGGCGGCGCTCGCTCTGCGTGTTACCGCCCTATCGAGCCTTACAAGCTCCGAAAGCCCGTCCTCTCCGCCGTTCGGAGCTGTGCCACGGCTCGGATCGTATTTTTCTCGGATCCTCGATATTTCGTCGCGCTCCTCGGCGGTATATGTGTATTCAAATGAATTTTTATCAGTCATTTTTATTTACCAATTTCCTTATATTCTTAGTTGCGTTGATCAGCGTATAGACAGACATCGCGCTGACGATCACGCATATTCCCGCGCCCGTTGCGGCGATGAAGATCCTCTGATCCGCCGCACTCATTCCGTTACTGAACGTTGCGAACATTGCCGTTTCGAGCGAGAGCATGGACACGAGTGCGGAGGCAAGGCTTATCTCCTTCACCATAGTGAGAATGGGGCTTGCGAACCGTCTGAGCCTTATGAAATCTATCACCGTGCGTATGATATGATAGAACGAATACGCCGCCATAACATAGATGAGCATTCCCTCGTATCTAAATCCCCTGCTCCGATACATCATCATAAGCACGACGCCCGAGAGGGAGAGATTTATAAGCAGCATCACGAACGCACAGGCGCGCGCGCGTTTCCACTCGGAGAGCAGGTCCTCGCCGACCTTATGCCGTCTTGAATAGAGCGAGATGATGAACCGCATCGCCGTCAGCGTCGCATAATAGAAGGCGAGCAGGAAGAACCAGTGAGTCTGATTCAAAAGTCCCCAGAGGACATTGAGCGCGACGTTTCCGAGGTTGAGCGCGAGCGTGGCATAAAGGCTCACTCTCGTTCTGAAGTCGATATCCTCCCTGTATTTTGAGCCGTATTTTGTCGAGTACACCCTGTGCTTCAGCTCTCGGACGCGCGAGGGAGCTTTGATTATGATATACGCTGTGAGCGTGCACAGAGTATAGAATGAGAGCGTATATATCACGTAGGTGATAATGCTCTTTTCCTCCCCCGTGAGCGCCCAGATCAGCCCCACCGTGCATACTGCCGCAAGAGCAAGTATTATCGGAAGCGGTGGGAGGGCGATATTGCGGAGCGTTTTTTTGAATCTTAGGTTCATGATCTTCTCCTTATTCTGACCGTAAAGGTCGAGCCGACGCCGAGCTCACTCTCAACGCTGATGCTACTGCCCGTAATGTCGATCACACGCTTGACAAGAGCAAGTCCAAGCCCGTTTCCCACCTGCGAGTGCGAGGTGTCGCCCTGATAAAATTTCTCAAAGATCCTGTCGCCCGTGCTCCCCGACATTCCACAGCCCGTATCGCGAACGCTAACAAGGACATATTCCCCGTCCGAGCGCACCGAAACTGCGACCGTGCCGCCCCGCTCAGTAAATTTCAGAGCATTTGAGATAAGATTAGACCACACAAGCTCCATCATATCCTCGTCGCCGAGCACGCAGATCCCGTCCTCTATATCGGTCTCGATCTCTATTCCCTTCTTCTCCCAAACGTCCTCAAGCCCGATAAGACAGCGGCACACCTGCTCGGAGAGATCGTATTTCTCGAGACGTGGCGAGATCTGCTGATTTTCAAGCTTATTCAGTCTCAAAATGTTCGCCACGAGCGTCGAGAGCCTGCCTGCGGCATCCTCAATGGCGCGCGCGTACTCCTGCCTCTCAGCGCCGTCAATGCCACCCACACGCAAAAGCGTCGCATAGCTCTTCATCACCGCAAGTGGCGTTTTTATCTCGTGGGAAACGTTCGATATGAAGTCGGAATGTAAGGATTCCGTGGTGGATAGCGCCTGCGCCATTCTGTTTATCCTGTCCGCTATCATATCAAGCTCATCCCAAAGCTCGTAGGGGCGTGTTATGGTTATTCTGCACGAAAAATCGCCCTTCATTATCCTGTCAGCTGCCTCGATTATCCGCCTTGCGGGCTTCTCGACGGTAAAATACCTCCTCACACGCTCGATAACATAAAATATCACCGTGATAAGGATCGCATTGAGCATCGTTATCTTCGCCGCATCGCTTATATCCTCGGAGGTATAGGTCAGCCCCATGCTGTTCGCCATCGTATTAAGGAACAGCATCATACAACAGCTCACCGCAAACGCAACGAGCGCAAAAAGAGCGAAAAAGCTGCTGACCTCGCGTATTATCCTGCCCGTTTTATCTTCTCTCATCTTGTCCGATAACCTCGCATCATCTTAATTCTTCAAAACCGCCTTGTAACCGAGCCCGTGAACGGTGGCTATCTCAAAATCATCGCACTCCGAGAGCTTTGCGCGGAGCTTGGTCATATATACGTCGACCGTCCTTGTCGACGATTCCGTGTCAACGTCCCAAAACTCGTCCATCAGCTGGCGGCGCGTAAAGGTCTTTTTGGGATAGGAAAGGAGCTTATAGAGCAGGTCGAACTCTCGACGGGTGAGCGATATCTCCTCGCCCTTCAAGGTCGCCGTATGCTCGTCCGCGTCCATCACGAAATCCCCCACCTCGAGCTTGCGCATGGAGGCGATACGTGCACGCCGAAGGAGCGCACCTATACGGAGAAGAAGCTCCTCCAGATCCACGGGCTTGACAATGTAATCATCTATCCCGACGCGGTAGCCCCTCTGCTTCGAGGCAATGTCGTCGCGCGCGGTCATAAAAAGGATCGGTATCTCCTCATTCAGCGAGCGCACCGTCCTCACCAGCTCAAAGCCGTCAATGTCGGGCATCATAATGTCCGATATCAGAAGGTCAAATACGTTCTCGTACATCGCATCGTAAGCGTCCGTGGCGCAAAAGCACCCCACAGCATCGTATCCGTTCCCTCTCAAAAAAGCACAAACGCTCCTGTTCAGATCCCTGTCGTCCTCGACAACCAATATCTTAAACATTCAAAACCCTCCATGCATAGCTATTTTTATTATTTTAACACATAATTGTTAATGTTTTGTTTACGTTTTTGATTTTTTAAATGTTAATTTTTTAACAGTCTACCCAAATTTGCATTGACAATCTTATTTTTGTATGATATACTCTACTCGTGATCTTATCAAGCCTCTTGTTATTATCGAA
>CAYPRM010000052.1:0-5338 GCA_964413365.1 uncultured Lachnospiraceae bacterium
GGTGCGGGCTCATTTTGAATGGAACGAAAACCGCCCGGAGCTGGAATGTGACCGTGACGAGAACAAACACCACCAGATCGCCCTGAAAATGATTCGCAAAGGTGGACGAAGAGACATTTTCCTTGGGACCCGGGAATGTCAGGGATATGTGGAGCCATGCGTGTTCGGCGAGGGTCCCGGCGCATACGACGACATCCCCATGCTGGAATTCGGTCTGATGTACCACGGTATCACCTATGCAGACGAAGCCTATTCCGACGAGACTGCCGGACACATGACCGCCCGCTTCTGGCGGCCTGTGATGGAGCATGGCGTGATCCATTTCCCCCGCCCCGAGCAATGCCCGCACCACAAAGTGCTGGCAGATATGCAGATAAAGCCCTTTGGTGAAGATCTTCAAAACTTCACCGGCCTAAAGGAATTTGGGGAGGTGACATAAATGGGACTGTTTCAACGAGCCTTGGAAACCTACGAAAGCCATATTCACTACACAGAAAACCAGAATAATATGACTCCCATGGCACCGGTGGGGCACATCGTGACCCGGGCGGATCTGGAGATCACGCTGGATCCGGAGGGAAAATTTGTCCTTGCTTCGGCTGTTGAAAAAAATGCGTCCAAAATCGTAATGCCCGCCACAGAAGGCTCTGCCGGTCGTACCAGCGCCCCCTGTCCCCATCCTCTTTGCGAGCAGATCGGATATCTCCTTCCGCAAAATAGCACAAAATACGATCTCTATGTGCAACAGCTGGAGGCCTGGGCAAATTCCGAGTATTCCCATCCCAAGTTGGCCCCTGTATTGCAGTATGTGAAAGGTGCCACGATCCTGGAGAACCTGCAAAAATGTGGGCTGATCAAGGTGGATGGAAATGGAATGCCAGAAAACGACAAACTGATGATCCGCTGGCGGATACAGGGAGATATCCCGGAGGAATGCTGGCGTAACACCGCCTTGCTTGAAGCTTTTACCCGATATAGTCTCAGCCAGACCCAACGGCCAGAAGGACTGTGTATGGTGACCGGTGCACAAGTTGGCATTGCCAGCCAACATCCAAAGGGTGTGTTTTCCCTAAACGGCAACGCCAAGCTGATCTCTGCCAATGACAAAGTAGGCTTTTCCTACCGTGGGCGCTTCAGCGAAGAATGGCAAGCTGCGCAAGTCGGCTACGAAGCCTCGCAAAAAGCCCACAGCGCTCTGCGCTGGCTGATACAGGAACAGGGTGCCATCTTCGGTGGTCGGGCATTTCTATGCTGGAACCCAAAAGGAAAAACCGTCCTGCAACCGACCGGACCCATGCGCCCAGCCAAATCCATTTGGGATCCCGTCAGCTATCAAGAAGATCTCCAACGGGTCTTGAACGGTACCAAGCGTGACTTCACCATTGACGACAATGTGGTGGTCGCCGTCTTTGACGCAGCCACCACCGGCCGATTGGCTTTGACTTACTACAATGAATTCCAGGCCCATGATTCTTTGCAGCGGCTCTACGATTGGGACAACACCTGCTGCTGGCCAGACCGGCGTTATGGCATTCAGTCTCCCAGCCTGCGGCAAATCATCAATTGTGCCTTTGGCACCCCAAAAACCGAAAAAGGTGCCACTCGCATCACCGCCGACGACCAGATCATGCGGCAAGAACTGCAACGCCTGCTTGCCTGTCGGGTGGAGCGAGCTTCCGTTGGCGCAGATATCGTCAAAGCTTTGGTCCGCAAAGCCTCTCAACCCCAGGCGTACGATCACGATGTATGGGAAACGATTCTGTCCACCGCCTGTGCGGTGATCCGAAAATACAGATATGACCGATTTAAGGAGGAATGGAACATGGCTCTGGAGCCAGAAAAGAACGACCGCAGCTATCAATTCGGACGGCTACTGGCGGTAATGGAAAAAGTGGAGCGGGACACCTACGACAGCGCCGAGGGCCGGGAACCCAACGCCATCCGAATGCAATCCGTATTCTGTCAGCGTCCCATGTACGCTGCCGGGATCATTGAAAAGCAACTGGAGCAGGCCTATTTCCCGCGGCTCAACCCCGGACTTCGTGGGTGGTACAAGACTATGATCTCCCAGATCATGGAGATCATTAGCCAGACACCGGAGCAGCAATGGGATCTTCCCCTGGCGGATACCTACTTAATGGGATATTACCTGCAAAGAAATGCACTATACACAAAAAAAGATAAGGATATGGAGGACAAGGAAAATGAGTGTGCTGAATAACAAGATCGATTTTGTGGCATTGGTCTCGGTAGAGCGGGCAAACGCCAACGGCGACCCCCTCAACGGCAACCGCCCCCGCACTGATTACAGCGGTTTTGGCGAGATGAGCGATGTGTGCATCAAGCGCAAGATCCGCAATCGAATGCAGGATCTGGGCCAGCCCATCTTTGTCCAATCGGATGACCGGTGTGACGACGGCTTTGGAAGTCTTTCCGAACGGGCCAGCAGCGTGATGAAAGGTGAAAAAAACCGGGATGCCTATGCACAAAAAGCCTGCCAGACCTGGTTGGATGTGCGCAGCTTTGGACAGGTGTTTGCATTTAAGGACAAAGAATCGAAAGGCGTTTCGGTCGGTGTCCGTGGTCCTGTTTCTGTCCACCAAGCAGTCAGCGTTTCTCCTGTGGAAGTTGAAACGCTGCAAATCACCAAAAGTGTCAACGGAGAAAAGGGAGAAACTCGTTCTTCCGACACCATGGGCAAAAAGCACTATGTCCGCTTTGGCCTTTACAAGATCAAAGGCTCCATCAATGTGCAACTGGCGCAGAAAACCGGTTTTACACACGAGGATTCCCTTGTCATCAAGGAGGCCCTGCGCACCCTGTTTGAGGGAGACGCCTCCTCCGCCCGGCCCGAAGGCTCCATGGAAGTAGTCAAGCTCTATTGGTTCGAACACAATTGCCCCGTCGGGCAGTATTCCACCGCGAAAGTCCACCGCAGCGTGATCGTCGCCCCAAAGGCTGGCGTCACCGTTCCCAAGTGCGTTGACGATTACGACATCACCCTGGAGGAGCTGCCTGGTTTAACGCCGGAGATCATCGATGGCCTATAATGAGGAGGATTTCCTCCAGCTATCCGGCTTGCAGCATTTTGCCTTTTGTCGGCGGCAATGGGCGCTGATCCACCTTGAGCAGCAGTGGGCCGAAAATCTGCTGACCGTTCAGGGTAATATTCTCCACGAAAAAGCCCACGACCCTGACAGCCGGGAGCAGCGTGGGGATGTTCTGATCACTCGGGGAATGCAGATCCATTCCCCCACTCTGGGTGTCAGTGGCGAATGCGACGTAGTAGAATTCTATCTCAAACCGGATGGCATTCCTCTACCCGGTCGCGACGGCACCTGGCAGCCTTACCCGGTGGAATACAAGCGTGGCTCGCCGAAAGCTACCGATGCGGACAGATTACAGTTGTGCGCCCAGGGAATGTGCCTGGAGGAAATGCTCTGCTGTGATATTCCAGAGGGTGCGCTTTTCTACGGTGAAACACGCCGGCGGGAGCTGGTTGCATTCACCCCGGAGCTGCGTGCGCAGGTCCGCGCCGATCTGGAGGAAATGCACGCCCTGTATCACCGGAAGTATACCCCAAAGGTCAAGCCCAGCAAAAGCTGCAATGCCTGCTCCCTGCGGGAACTGTGCCTGCCAAAGCTGTGCCGGAAGAAAAGTGTCAAAGCATACCTGTCAGACAGAGCGGAGGAAGATGAATGAGACATTTACTCAACACCCTTTTCGTGACCTCGGAGGATGCCTGGCTCAGTCTGGATGGAGAGAATGTGGTGGTGAACCGGGAGAAAACTGCCATTGCCCGGTTCCCGCTGCACACTCTTCAATCGATCATCTGTTTTTCCTACGCCGGGGCCTCCCCAGCTCTAATGGGTGCCTGTGCCCAGCGAGATGTGGATCTGGTTTTTTGCACCCCCAGAGGCAAATTCCTTGCCCGCACTTCCGGACTCAGCCGAGGCAATGTGCTTTTGCGCCGCACCCAGTACCGAATCGCAGACAGTCCTATCGAAAGCTGCAACATCTCCCGGGCCATGATCTTCGGAAAAGTCTACAATGCCCGCTGGAGCATTGAGCGCACTCGTCGGGATCACAAAATGCGTATCGATGACGATAAATTCCGTACAGTATCGGAAAATCTGAAATCGCTTCTTCCTCAAATTCTCGAAACCACCGACAGCGAGGCCCTGCGTGGTCTGGAGGGCGTGGCGGCAGTTTCCTATTTCAGCCTTTTTGACGATATGCTCCTGCGGCAAAAAGAGGACTTTTTCTTCCACGGGCGCAACCGCCGCCCACCGCTGGACAATGTCAACGCCATGCTGTCCTTTGTGTACAGCCTGCTGGCCAATGACTGCGCCTCTGCATTGGAAAGCGTGGGACTGGATGCCTATGTAGGCTTTCTCCACCGGGACCGTCCCGGGAGAACTTCCCTTGCGCTGGATCTGATGGAAGAATTGCGTCCGTGCATGGCAGACCGGTTCGTTCTAACCATTGTGAACAACCGCATTTTATCCGGCGAGGACTTCGTCCCCGAGGAAAGCGGCGCTGTGCGCATGACCGATGCCGGGCGGCAGAAATTTCTGAAGCAGTGGCAACTGAAAAAGCAGGAGACCATCACCCATCCCTATCTGGAAGAGAAGATACCCTGGGGACTGGTCCCCTATGTGCAGGCTCTGCTGCTGGCCCGGTATCTGCGGGAAGATACGGATGCCTATCCGCCGTTTTTGTGGAAGTGAGGGATCCCTATGATGGTATTGATCACCTACGATGTAAATACCGAGGATGCCCAGGGGCGCAAGCGCCTGCGGCAAATCGCCAAGCAATGTGTCAATTATGGGCAGCGGGTGCAGAACTCGGTGTTTGAATGTGTGCTGGACGCCGCACAATGTAAGGTCCTCCAAAACAAGCTGCTTAAAATCATGGATAATGAGAAGGATAGCCTGCGGTTTTATTACTTAGGCAACCATTATCAGCCCAAAATCGAGCATTTCGGAGCCAAGCAGAGCTATGAGGCAGAGGGCTTTTTGATGGTCTAGTGCGAAGTCATAGCGCACGCCATTTTCCCGGGTAGTTCGCACCGAAAAAGTGGCAACTTGACAAGCAAGATTCCAGAATTATTCTGGATATGATCGTTCTTTTTTCTCAAACTGCGAACAAACTTTTACACCTTGCGCAAAAGTGATGCAAGATTTTTGTACACTTTTGCTGTCCCGCCCCACACGGGGCGGGTGGATTGAAATGTACGAATCAAAATACTTGTAATACAACGGGCGGGTCCCGCCCCACACGGGGCGGGTGGATTGAAATATGGGCACTGGAAACTTGATATTGAGATCTATACGTC
>CAYPRM010000053.1:0-5265 GCA_964413365.1 uncultured Lachnospiraceae bacterium
GTCCAAAAAGGGGAGCCATAAGAAATGCACCGCATACGCGGTGCTTTTCTTTTGCATCAAAAACGGATACCATAAGGTATCCGTTTTTTGATTTATTTTATTGAAACATTTTATAAAGCTCGTCGATTCGTGCTTGGGGCATTTCGGGTGTATTTTCGAGGGGGAAGGGGGTATTCAGCTCGCGATATTTTTCGATGCAGAGCTTACGAAAGGGGAGTAGCTCGATCCTCTCGATGCAGGAATATTTTTCCCTGAGCGCGAAGACCCTTCCGACGCTTTCGTCCGAATCGTTAAGTCCCGGGATGACGACGTGGCGGATCCAAGCTTTTTTTGATATACTCTCGAGGTAATCGAGAAATCTCTCGGTATGCTCGAGCGAGCCGCCTGTATACTTAAGGTGATCCTCGGGATCGGTATACTTATAATCGAGCAGGACGAGGTCGGTACATTCGAGCAATTTTTTCACGCTATCGTTGAGGAAGCAGCCGCTGGTATCGAGCGCGGTATGGATATCTGACAGCTCCTTGAGCCTCTCAAAAAGCGCTCTGACGAAATCCGCCTGTGCGAGCGGCTCACCGCCCGAGACTGTAACGCCGCCGTCCTCGCCGTAATACGCGCGGTATCTGAGGATCCTATCCGCGATCTCGCCGACGCTGACCTCGTTTCCACCGTCAAAGCTCCACGTATCCGGGTTATGACAGCACGCGCAGCGGAGTGGACAGCCCTGCATGAACACGACCGAGCGGACGCCCGGGCCGTCCACCGTTCCAAGGCTTTGGAACGAGTGGACTCTGCCTCGGAGCTCTATATTACATTGCTTCATGGAACGTTCTCGAGATGACCTCTCTCTGCTGTTCTCTTGTGAGGCGGCAGAAGTTGACCGCGTATCCTGAGACACGGATGGTGAGGTTGGGGTACTGCTCGGGGTTCTCATAAGCTTTAAGGAGCGTTTCTCTGTTGAGGACGTTCACGTTAAGGTGATGTGCGTTATGACCGAAATATCCGTCGAGGATATTTGTAAGGTTCTTTACTCTTGCTTTCTTATCCTTACCGAGAGCCTCGGGAACGATGGAGAAGGTATTGGAGATACCGTCCATAGCGTCGTTATAGGGCATCTTGGAAACGGAGTTGAGGGACGCGAGCGCGCCGCAATGCTCTCTGTTATGCATGGGGTTAGCACCCGGAGCGAAGGGCTCGCCTGCCTTTCTGCCGTCGGGGGTAGAGCCTGTTTTCTTACCGTACACGACGTTGGAGGTGATGGTAAGGACGGAGAGAGTATGCGTCGCGTTTCTGTATGTGGGAGTCTTACGAAGCTCCTTCATCATTCTGTGAATGATCTTCTGACCGATCTCATCGACGCGGTCGTCGTCGTTACCGTACTTGGGGAAGTCGCCCTCGATCTCAAAGTCAACGATGATACCCTCATCATTCTTGATGGGCTTTACCTTGGCGTAGCGGATAGCGGAGAGTGAGTCGACGATGACGGAGAATCCTGCGATTCCGAACGCCATAAGTCTATCGACCTCGGTATCGTGGAGAGCCATCTGGAGCTTCTCGTAGGAGTAGCGGTCGTGGCTGTAATGGATTATATTCATAGTCTTGACGTAGACCTCGCAGAGCCATGCAAGGTAGGACTTGAAGCGGTCGTAGACCTTATCGTAGTCGAGGTATTCGTCGTCCATTACCTCCATCTGAGGACCTACGCGCGTGCCGAAAACGTTATCGACGCCGCCGTTGATGGCGAGAAGGAGGAGCTTTGCGAGGTTAGTTCTCGCGCCGAAGAACTGCATCTGCTTACCGACCTTCATAGCGGAGACACAGCAAGCGATAGCGTAGTCGTCGCCGAAGATGGGGCGCATGAGGTCGTCGTTCTCGTACTGAATGGAGTCGGTGTCGATCGAGATCTTAGCGCAGAACTTCTTGAAGGGGGTGGGGAGAGCCTCGCTCCAGAGGACTGTGAGGTTGGGCTCGGGTGCAGGTCCGAGGTTGTAGAGTGTATTGAGTATTCTGTACGAGGTCTTGGTAACGAGAGTCTTGTGAGTCTCACCCATGCCTCCGACTGCCTCGGTGATCCACATGGGATCTCCGCCGAAGAGCTCGTTATACTCGGGCGTTCTGAGGTGGCGAGCCATTCTGAGCTTGATAACGAGGTCGTCGATAAGCTCCTGAGCCTGCTCCTCGGTGAGCACGCCTGCGGCGATGTCCTTTTCAATGTATATATCGAAGAAGGTGCTGTTTCTTCCAAAGCTCATAGCGGCGCCGTTCTGCTCCTTGTTTGCTCCGAGGTAGCCGAAGTACGTCCACTGAATAGCCTCTTTTGCATTTGCGGCGGGCTGGGAGATATCGCAGCCGTAGGATGCCGCCATCTTCTTGAGATCCTCAAGAGCTCTTATTTGGTCGCTGAGCTCCTCGAGAGTCCTCATATTCTCGTCGGTCATAGCCTGCTTGCCGTAGTACTTCTTGTCAGCCTTCTTCTGCTCGATGAGAACGTCCACGCCGTAGAGGGCGATTCTGCGGTAGTCGCCGATGATCCTTCCGCGGCCGTATGCGTCGGGCAGACCTGTGAGGATCGCGCAGTGCCTGAGTGCCTTGATCTCATCGGTGTAGATGCTGAAAACGCCGTCGTTATGCGTCTTAGTGTATCTGAACTCCTCCTCGATCGTGTCGGAGAGCTCGTAGCCGTAAGCCTTGCAAGCGGCTCTTGCCATTCTCATGCCGCCGAAGGGATTGACGGCACGGCGCAGGGGCGCGTCCGTCTGAAGTCCGACGATGATGTCGGTGTCCTTATCGAGATATCCGGGTGCGTGGCTCGTGAGAGTCGTTGTTTTTGTAACGTCAACGTCGAGCACGCCCCCCTTTGCGATCTCCTCCTTGAGAAGCGCATTGAGCTTCTCCATTGAGCTTTTCGTTCTCTGGGTGGGACCGCAGAGAAATTCGGGCTCGTCGAGGAAGGGGGTGTAATTTTTCTTTATAAAGTTGCGAACGTTGATCTCATTTTTCCACGTTTCGCCCTTAAATCCTTCCCATTGTTTGAATTCCATTCTTTTTTACCTCCGTATTCTGGATCTTATATTGTCAAATTTATTGTGAACATTTTTACGCTCTTATATGAGCCGAATATATTATAATATATGTTTTCACATTTGTCAATAATAAACAAAGATTTTTATCGGAATATTTATTTGGAATGTGAGAAAATTGATGGAAATAGTTATTTTTTTAACACATTTACACTTTTTTGACCTGATTTTTTAATTTTGGAGCAAAAAATGTGAGAAAAAACAGTTGTGAAAAATGCACAAAGAATATTTGGAGAATTAGCAAAATTTTGATAAATGGGGAGATGGAATTTTGCATTAAATAGAGTAAAATATGCATATTTTTTATTGCAATCACCGTAAAAATTTGATATAATAAATGGGAAAGCATTTGAATAGGATCTTATGGGCGATGCTTGAGCGTCGCGGGAGGTGTATATGAAGGTAATAAAGGCGAGGAACTACTCGGAGCTTAGCGAGCTTGCGGCGCACGAGGTCATAGCGCTTGTGCGTTCAGAGCCGCGTGCGGTGCTCGGTCTTGCGACAGGCTCGACGCCGCTGGGACTTTATGCGGAGCTTGTTCGCAACCACAGGGAGGGGGGACCGAGCTATGCGCTGTGCCGTGCGGTAAATCTCGACGAATACGTGGGGCTGCCACCGACGCATCCGCAGAGCTATGCGTATTTTATGGAGAGGGAGCTTTTCTCCCACATTGATATAGATCCCGAAAATACGTATATAGAAAACGGCGTGGCGACTGACGAGGAGGCTGAATGTGAGCGTTATAATGCTCTGCTCTCGACTCTCAGGCAGGATATACAGATCCTCGGAATAGGCTCGAATGGGCATATCGCCTTCAATGAGCCGGGGACGCCGTTTGACTCGTGTACGCACACAGTAGAGCTTGCGGAGAGCACGGTGAGGGATAATTCAAGGCTCTTTGCGTCGATCGACGAGGTGCCGCGCAGGGCGTTTACCATGGGGCTATCCAATATTATGAACGCAAAGAGGATATTGATACTTGCGAGCGGCGAGAACAAGGCGGACGCGGTGCGTGAGCTCGTGCTCGGTGAGATACGCGAGGAGGTTCCTGCCACAGTGCTGAGACGCCACCCCGATTGCACGCTGATCTGCGACAGGGAAGCAGGAAAATATATCTGAGGACATTCAAACAGAAAGGAAATAAATAAGGATGGGACAGTCAAAAATACTTCGCGCGATAACCAAGGACGGTAGCGCGAGAATTCATGTTATAAATTCAACGGATATCGTGAACCGTGCGATAGAATACCACCACACCGCGCCGACGGCGACCGCAACGCTCGGAAGACTCCTTACGGCGACGAGCATGATGGGCTGTATGCTCGGCGAGGTGGAAAACACTATCACCGTCTGCTTCGGCGGCGACGGACCTGCGGGCAGAGTGCTCGCGGTGGGCGATTATTACGGCAATGTCAGGGGATATATACAGAACCCCAACGTTGACCTTCCGCTTAAAGCTAACGGAAAGCTCGACGTCGGCGGAGCGGTCGGCTCGGGACTTCTCAATGTCATAAGGGATACGGGCGCGGAGATACCGTTCTCGGGCTCGGTGAGGATCGTCAGCGGTGAGATCGCGGAGGATATCGCGCAATATTACGCAGAGAGCGAGCAGATCCCGACGCTCTGCGCACTCGGCGTGCTTGTCGATACCGATATGACCTGCCGTGCCGCAGGGGGAGTGATCGTTCAGCTCCTGCCCTTTGCCGATGAAAAAACGGTCGCGGCGATCGAGAAGAACGCAGGCGCACTCTCGAATGTCTCGAGGCTCTTTGAACGTGGGCTATCAAATGTGGATATTGCGAATATCGCACTCGAGGGCGTGGAGTTCGACCTCTTTGACGAGGTGGACGTTGATTATCTGTGCAATTGCTCTCGTGATAGAATGGAGCGCGCACTTATCTCCCTTGGTAAGAGCGAGCTTGAAAAGCTCCTCTCCGAGCAGTTGGCGGAGGGAAAGGCGGATGAGCTTGAGGTGAATTGCAGATTTTGCGGTAAAAATCACGTTTTTACACGCAAGGATATTGAAAATATGTTCACAGAAAAATAAAAATGGCGAATTTTTTCAAAAAAAGCTATTGACATTTATTTTTTGATATGGTATAATAATTCCTGCCGTTGAAAAATGGCAGGTATGGAAGCATAGCTCAGTTGGGAGAGCATCTGCCTTACAAGCAGAGGGTCATAG
>CAYPRM010000054.1:0-5231 GCA_964413365.1 uncultured Lachnospiraceae bacterium
AAGATGCTTATAAGGGGATCGGCAAAGGCATACGCCGTCACGCCGAGCACGATGCTTTTTATTGAAGGTCTATCTCTCTGAGCCTTTTTTCTCTCTTATAGCAAATGAAGAACATGAGGTAGAGGGTGAAACTCGTGATGAACCACGATATTGGAAAAACGAGATAGAGCACGCTGATCTCGTGATAGGTCTGAAAAATAGTATATACCCAGACTATTCTGAACACGCACGAGCCGAAGAAGGTTACGAGCAGGGAGTTCAGAGAGTAGCCTATCGAGCGCAAGAGTGCCGAGCCGACGTCCATAAGTCCGCAGAGGAAATACGGGAGTCCGACGATCATAAGTCTGTATCTCGCAACCTCTATGACCTCGGGATTTTTGTTGAAGATGCTTATAAGGGGATCGGCAAAGGCATACGCCGTCACGCCGAGCACGATGCCGAGCACCGTTACGATGCCTGCACCGCAGAAGCACACTCTTTTCATCCTTCCGAATTTTCTTGCGCCAAAATTCTGCGAGCAGAAGGTCAGGCAGGTGTGGTAGAAGGAGTTGAGTATATTATATATGTAGGAATCGACGTTCATCGCGGCGACGTTTGCATTGACCGCGATAGGTCCGAGCGAATTATATCCCGACTGCAGGAGCATATTGGAGACCGAGAAGAGCGAGCCCTGTATCCCTGCAGGAAGTCCGACCTTGATGAGCTGAACGAGCACGGAGCGGTCGATGCCGAGCTTTCTGAAATCGAGCCTACACTCGTCCTTGAGCTTTGTCATATGGACGATTATGAGTATCGCCGAGATGAGCTGTGAAACTATGGTCGCTATCGCAACTCCCTCGACTCCCATTCCAAATCCGACAACGGAGACGAAGTTGAGGATTATATTTATCACGCCGCCGACCATTGAGAACATCAGTGGACGCACCGTATCTCCCCTCGAGCGCAATATGCCCGAGAAGAAGTTATATGTGATATTCCCTATCGAGCCCCAGAAGTATATCTTGACGTAGAGCGTTGCGCCGTCGATGAATTCGCTTGGGGTATTCATAAGGTGAAGGAGGGGGACGGCGATGATATTACCTATCAGCGTTACCACCGCGCCGAGGAATATGGCGAGGCAGAAGGCGGTATGGACGATCCTTGAGGATTTTTCCTTATTCCCTGCTCCGAGGCTCTGCGCAAGTGCGACCGAAACACCTGCTCCGAGTCCTATGAATATGCCGAGTATCATATTTATCAGCGAGCCCGTACAACCGACCGATCCGAGGGCGTTTTCATCGGCACAGAAGTTGCCGACGACGTACATATCCGCAGAATTGTAAAAAAGCTGCAGGACGTTCGTAAACATTATCGGCAGGGCGTATTTTATCATATTGGGCAATATCCGCCCTTCAGTTATGCTTATATTCTTCTTTGAAAACAGGGACAATCTCTCACTTCCTCTCGCATTTACCAGCTATAATACTATAACACATTAGCAGGTTTTTTTCAACTGCATTTTTCAACATTTTTTATATCCCAAAACGCCTTTTTTCTATGCAAAAAGCAAGGGACGTTATCCCTTGCTTTATAAGAAAACTCTAAATATTATATATATTATTAAAATGTATATCAATCTCTAGGCTGTCTTCTCTTTGCGAAGCATGCACTGCAATAAACAGGTCTGTCTTCAGAGGGCTGGAAGGTAACCTTAGCCTCACCGCCGCACTCCGAGCAGGTTACCGTGAAATACTCACGGGGCTCTCTCTGAGCGTTCTTCTTGGCGTCACGGCATGCCTTGCAAGCCTTGGGCTTATTCAAAAAGCCCTTCTCCTTGTAGAATGCCTGCTCACCCGCGGTAAACACGAACTCCTTACCGCAATCCTTGCAGACGAGCGTTTCATCCTGAAACTCCGTTACTTCTACAGCTTTTTCTTCGTTCTCGTACATTGGTTTGTCCTCACTTTGATGGATTTTTTATTGCCCACGACGGATTCTGACCGACATCTCTCATGCAGAGCGCTTTTATTAAGCTAAATGGGTATATCAGTCGGCTCTGAAATGAGCCCTTAGCTTCTTTCTGATCCTGAAAAGAGCGTTATCGACCGATTTCTCACTCGAGCTCAGCATTTGCGCAATGTCGTGCGTGGAGCAGCCGTTGAGGTGGTGTGTCCAGACCTCGTTCTCGTAGGGGGAGAGGGTGCGCTCGATCTGTCTGTCAAGCTCCTCCTCGCTCTCTCGCATCTCGACGATCCTCGGCGGCTCGGCGGTGGGATCGGAGATATTATTCATCGTCTCCTCGTCCACAAGCTCCTCGCGACTCCTCTTGACCATGGCTCGCTTATACGAAGCCATGCTATTGACCACGCAGATCCTAGCATAAAGACCGAACTCCACGTCCTCCTGCTCACGCCTGAAGCTGATTATCGCCCTATAAAAGGCGACGAGCTGCTCCTGCCTGAGATCCTCGATATCCTCACGGGACATCCCTTCAGTATCATAAGATTTAAGTGCTTTTTTCAGCATGGGCTCATACATTCTGACGAGGGTGGAGAACGCCTCCGGATCGCCCGAGGCGGCAAGCTCCAAAAGCCTATCTACCTCTACCTTATTCCTTCTTACTTTTCTCTGTCCTCTCATTTCTGACCGTCCGCTAATAAAAACAACTTTCTGAATACCATTATACTACATTCATTTTGAATTGTCAACAGAATTTTGTCGAAAATTATGAAATATTTATAATTTTATGATAAAAATTATATAAAATTACTAAAACGTTCAGGGCTTTATCAATCCAAAAGGTAATTTACGTTTCCTGCAAGCAGGGCGAGCGTCGCTCTGTATATTCCCTCGGGGCGGCTGAGGAAATTTTCCCTCATCGCCTCCGCTCTCTGGAGGGTGTCGAGCACGACGGATGTTCTGAATATCACCTCGCGCTGCTCGAGCATCATGCACACGAGCTCGTACACTCCGCCGTCGACCTTATTTATCTCCGTCTTTACCTCGATGCCACGCTTCTTGAAATCAAGATAGCGGAGCGCCGCGGACAGGCTCTTATCAAGTATGGAACGCAATATATCGGAATTGAGCTCACGCGCAACGCATCTTCCCTTCTCCGACACTGCATAAAGAGGGTATCTCTCATCCTCGCCCTTGAGCTCGATTATCAGCGACGATTTGAGCATTTCATTGAAGCTCTCCGCAAAATCGAGGTACATAACGTAGTCCGTCTGCATCACGATATCGTTGAGTGTCGCATAATCGAGGGGGTAATTTATATTCTCCATAAGATAGAGCACGAATATCTTTACATTTCTTTTACTTCCTATAACGCTTGAAGCCATAATTACAGATCTCCTTTTTTACCGCTTGGGTATGTATATATTCTATCATATATATTTTATCATATTTTCGCTTTTTTTCAATAGTTTTATTTGCATTTTTGTTAATTTTATGTTATGATTATATCAAGGGCAAAAATTGACCGTATTTTTGTACAGAATGGAGATCGAAAAAATGAAAAGGATCGCAATACTCGGCTTCGGTGTCGTCGGCAGCGGAGTCGCACAGATAATAGAGGAAAATCGGGGCATACTCACCGAGCGTCTTGGTGAGAGTCTGGAGATAAAATACATTCTCGACAGGAGGGATCTCTCGGGGACTGCATATGCTGAGAGAGTCGTGAGAGATGCGGACGTAATATTCCGTGATGAGGAGGTCGATGCGGTGGTCGAGATGCTCGGCGGCTCGCATCCCGCTTACGAATACACCCGTGCGGCGCTCCTTGCCGGCAAGCACGTCATCACCTCGAACAAGGAGGTCGTTTCAAAATACGGCGCGGAGCTTCTCATGCTCGCACGCGAGCGTGGTGTCAGATATCTCTTTGAGGCGAGCGTGGGCGGCGGAATACCGATCATTCGCCCGATAGTGAATGACCTTATATCGAACAATATCACAGAGATCCGCGGAATACTCAACGGAACTACAAATTACATACTCACGATGATGGGTGAGAACGGTGCGGACTTTGCCTCCGCCCTCTCCGATGCGCAGAGCAAGGGCTATGCCGAGGCAGATCCCACTGCCGACGTTGAGGGCGTCGATGCGGCGCGCAAGATAGCGATACTCTCCGCTATGTGCTTTGGCAAATGTCCCCCAGCCGACGCTATTCCGAGAGTCGGAATATCCGCCGTCGTGCCCGAGGATATTGCGGCAGCGAGGGCTCTCGGGTACGAGCTTCGTCTGATCGCGCGTGCCAAAATGCATGACGGGCGGCTCTATGCCTCCGTTTCTCCAACGCTCGTTCCCCTCTCCGATCCTCTCGCACACGTCAGGGGCGTTTACAACGGAATACTTGCAGAGGCAGATATGTTAGGGCCTGTATTCTTCTCGGGACAGGGTGCAGGAAAGCTCCCGACGGCAAGTGCGGTCGTTGCCGACATTGCAGATGCGCTCGAGGGCAAGGCAACATCCCCCTCTCCGCTTCTCAGCTGGGAGAACGTTTCCGATACGGATATCGCACGGGCGGACGAGCTGTGCTACGACTATTGCATACTTGCACGTGGCAGGATCGAGGGTGCGAGGTATCTCGACACGCTCGGTCTCAGCGTGATATTTACGCACGGGCAGTCGATAAGCGAGTGCAGGCATATTGCGGATATGACAGGGTTCAGATACAGCTTATACCCACTAATATAATTTCAAAGCAAAAAAAGCCTATGGCTTTTTTTGTTTATGGGGAAAATGTGGATCTGATGATATCGTCTTTCATAAGAAGGAGGATGGGGAGGTTCATAAGCGTCATGCAACCAACGGCAAGGTCGGCGATCTGCCAAGCTACGTCAAGCCGTGTGCACGCTCCGACAAGGACGAAGGCGCAGAGCAGTATATAATACGCCCTCTGCCCTCTCGTGCCTCCGCCGAGGCGAATGACACATTCCCTGCCGTAATAGCCCCAGCAGATTATAGTAGCGAAGGCGAAAAGTAGCACAAAGACGCAGAGTGCCACGCCGCCTCCATCTCCGAGCGTTCGCTCAAAGGAGAGGGCGACCGCACTCATCGGGCTGATGCCGCTGATCAACACATCCTCGCCCACAAGGAGCACGACGAGAGCCGTCATTGTACAGACTACTATCGTATCAACAAAGACCTCGACTATTCCAAGCACACCCTGCGACCGCGGCTCGGCTGTGGCGGAGGAGGGGAGCGCCATGGCCCGCAGAAAACTGGATACGCTGACCGAGCAGATGTTT
>CAYPRM010000055.1:0-5131 GCA_964413365.1 uncultured Lachnospiraceae bacterium
CCTACGAGGTATCAGGTGTAAATAGAGATAAAGAGTTTTTTGAACCATCGCGTCAAGTCGGTGCAGATACAAGCGACTATCAAAATGTTCCGCCTCATCATTTTGCATGCAATTTGATGCACGTTGGGCGAGATGTTGTATTGCCAATTGCATATAATCATACAAATACCATTAAACGTGTCAGCCCGGCTTATTCTGTATTCAAGATAAAAGAAAATTGCGATTTGTTGGATTACTATTTCTTTATTTTTCTAAAATCAGACGAACGAGACCGTTTATTTTGGTTTTACACCGATGGCTCAATAAGAGATGGAATGACATGGGAAGATTTCTGTAATATTGAAATAGATGTCCCCGACCTTGCAACGCAACAAAAGTATGTTGACGTGTATTTGTCTATGATTGAGAATCAAAAAGCATATGAACGCGGGCTTGAAGACTTAAAACTCGTCTGCGATGCCTATATAGAAGACCTCCGTCGCAAAATGCCTTGCGAAAAGATTGGTCCATATATTGAACTTAGGCGACAAAAAAATACAGATGAAAAAATAAAAACCGTTTATGGGGTATCTACGATAAGAGAATTTATAAAAGCGAGTTCTTCTGTTGATACAGAAAATTTATCTGGGTATAAAATTGTAGAGCACAATGATATTGCATACGTTCCCACAACTCATATGAAAGTTTATGCAATTGCAATATCAGACAAGAAGGAACCTTTTGTGGTTTCTCCGATATACGAGGTTTTTAGAGTAAAAGACCAAACGAAATTATTAGCTGAATATTTGTTTTTGTGGCTTTGCCGCGATGAAACAATTCGATATGCTTTCTATAACTCATGGGGAAGTGCAAGAGAAAATTTTGTGTATGATGATATGTGTGCCATTGAAATGCCCATCCCTGCTATTGATATTCAACAATCAATCGTAGATATATACAAAGTATACAACGAGCGCAAACAAATCAATGAACAATTAAAGCAGCAAATCAAAGACATCTGTCCGATATTGATTAAAGGTTCAATAAGATAGGAGTATTTATGAGTAAAAGGACACGTCGTTTTAATTCAAAAAAAGATGAATTAATCAAAAAATCAAGAGAGGCTATGCTTGCTGCAACACAAATATACAATAACCCTCTTATAACATTCAAATCCGAATCGTTTATTACATTATCTGTTATTGCATGGACGTATCTTTTGCATGCATATTATCAAAAAATCGGCGTTGATTATCGATGCAAAACAATCGATAAGAACGCTGGAAAAGAAGTATATAAAACTACAAAAAAAGGGGCAATAATGCATTGGGAATTAGAAACTTGTTTGAATCAAACTGAATCCCCGATAGATGATCCCACAAAGTATAATCTGATTTTTCTTATTGGGATAAGACATGAAATTGAGCATCAAATGACAAATAGTATAGATGAACATATAGGAGCGAAATTACATGCTTGTGCCTTAAATTTTAATTATTACATAAAGAATTTGTTTGGCGAAAAATATGGGATGGATAAGGAGTTATCATTATCTATCAGTTTTTCTGCAGTTGATCCAACAAAAGCAAAAAAACACGATCCACGGCTCAACGATAACGTGCAAAATTACATAGCTGAATTTGAAACGTCATTAAGTAATGATGTTGTACAGGATCGAAGATATGCGTATAGAATTATGTATATTCCAATAAGCGCAAATCATAAAGGACAAGCAGATAAAGTAATAGAATTTCAAAACATTACAGAACAAGCCGAACAAATAAAAAATATTGTTGTTTTCAAGGATAGAGAAAAACCAAAATATAAACCAAAACAAATCGTAGAAATGTTAAAAAAAGAAGGCTATGAGAATTTTACAATAAATAAACATACGGGAATTTGGAAAGAGCTTCAAGAAAAAGGAGTTGATTTATCTCGTTATAGAATAAGACTGTCTGACGGAGCGTGCTATTGGTATGAAAATTGGATAGATCAAGTAAGATCTTATTGCGAAGAACATTATACGAGGTCAAATAAATAGAACACAAGGAGCATTAAAATGGCAAAACTAAAAGAATTTAACGGTAGATATTGCGAATCGGAATATGAATATGCCTTTATTGGCCTATTGGAGCAAGAAGGCTGGCAATATTTGCTCGGCACCAGTATGCCCAGAAGCAACAAGATTGATGTGTTATTCACCGATGATTTAGCCACGTTCTTAAGCAAAACCAATCAAGAATTGACTGCCGAAGAAGTTGCCAAAATCGTTGATACCGTTAGACTTGTCGGTGCTGAAAACGATTTTGCCACCTTACATAAAGTCTATGGTTGGATGATTGACGGCGTTCAATTTATTCCTAATAACGGATTGCCACAAATGGTCAATTTGATAGACTTTGATAATCCGAAGAATAATATATTTAGGGTTGTTAATCAGTTGGTGGTTGAATATACGAATAACGGCAAAAAAGAAAATCGCCGTCCTGACGTTCTTTTGTATGTTAACGGAATGCCGTTGTGCGTAATCGAGCTCAAAAATCCGGCAGATGCAAATGCGACCATTTTTGATGCGTGGGAACAAATCAATATTCGCTATTGGCGTGACATTCCACATTTGCTTCATTATTGTCCTCTTGCTTGTATTTCCGACGGAGTAAAAACAAGGCTTGGCACCGTGCGTACACCGTATGAGCACTTTTATGCTTGGCGTAGAGTCAACGCCGGAGATAAAGTATCCACTTTGCCTTTTGAAGAAACGCAAGCAATGATAAAGGGCGTCTATTCTCCAGAAAGATTCTTGGAGATTTTCAGAGATTATATCTATTTCCGAGACTCCATTTATGATAGCGATGAAGTGGAAATTGTTTGCCGTTATCCGCAATTTTTCGCCGCAAGGCTGTTAAAGCAAAGCATTGTTAAATCTATTGTTACCAAAAGCGGTAAAGGTGGCACGTATTTTGGTGCAACCGGGTGCGGTAAAACGTATACGATGGCGTTTCTTGCAAGACAACTGGCTGTTCGGTGTGCGGATATTCCGGAAATGGGTTCGCCGACGATAATTATGATTGTTGATAGAGACGACCTTCAAAAGCAAGGTGCAAAATTATTTACCAAGAGCAAGGAATTTTTGAATCTTGGTGACGTTTCTGTTGTGCCAAATAGAAAAAAATTGCGTGAAGAACTTGGTTTAAGGCAAAGTGGCGGATTTTATATTTGCACCATTCAGAAGTTTTGCGATCGTGAAGACGACGTAATAGGCTTGATTAACGAAAGACGTAATATTATTTGTTTTTCGGATGAAGCTCACAGAACGCAAATCGAGCATTCCAAGAAGATACAATTCAGCAAAGATGCTGACGAGAATATGAGAGCTATGGTATCTAAACCGTATGCAAAAGTATTGAAGGAAGCTTTCCCCAATGCAACGTTTGTAGGGTTTACAGGTACACCTATTGCGGAAACATATCAAACTTTCGGTGAAGAAATTGACAGATACACAATGGATCAAGCCGTTGCAGACGGTCTTACCGTATCAATAAAATACCATCCGAGAATAGCAAAAGTCTTGTTAGACGATGTTAAAATCAAGCAGATTGAAAACTATTATAAAAAATGTGCCGATGACGGAGCAACTTTTGAAGACATTGAAGCCAGCAAAAAGGCAATGAGTTCAATGGAAGTTATTCTTGGCGAGCCTTCTCGTCTTGAAAGACTTGCAAAGGATATTCACGACCATTATGTAAAAGCTTGTGACGAAGATCCGGCAAGAATACAAAAAGCAATGATTGTATGCTCAAATCGCAAGATTGCTTATCAATTGTTGCAAAAATTCAAGGCAAGCTATCCGGAATGGTTCGAGGAAAAGAAATGTCCTGACAATATTGAGGTTTCGGCAGAAGAACTTAAAGAGTTAAAGCCGATGCCGTTTATTGCAATGGTTGCAAGTGTCGGCAAAAACGATCCTAAGGATATGTATGATTATCTCGGCGGAGTTAAGAACGACACTCGCTCTGATGATTTTGATGCTATGTTTAAGCAGGACAAATCTAATTTCCACATTGTTATAGTCGTTGATATGTGGATTACGGGGTTTGATGTTCCGTCGCTTACCTATTTGTATAACGATAAACCGCTGCAAAAGCATCAGCTTATTCAAACAATTAGCCGTGTTAACAGAAAATACGCCGGTAAAGAATACGGACTAATTGTGGATTATATAGGTATAAGGAACAATATGCGCCAAGCTATGAAGCTTTACGGTGGAGATACTTCGGTCGCCCCGACAGAAGATGACGTGGAGCAAGCGACAAACACGTTCAGAGAAGAGCTTGAAATATTGAAGCAGTTGTTCCGCGATTATGACCTAAAGCCGTTTTTAGATCCAAATTGCGATCCTGTCAAACGATACACCCTTCTTGCAAAGGCTGCCGAATATGTTTTTGTTTCTACGGAAATTTTGAACACTCATACCAACGATTCCAAAGGTTCAAAATCGGTATCGTTTAAGACGTATTTTTTGAAGATTGTCAAAAGAATGCGTACTGCCTTCGAGGTGTGTCAGCCTTCCGGTGAGTTAGGCGAGGAAGAGTCCGCTTTGGCACAATGCTTTATGGCTATTGCGGGTTTCGTTAGAAAAATGGGTGGTACCTCTGAAGTTGATGCAGATACAATGAATCGTCAGGTTGCCAAAATGGTGGAAGAGGCATTGCGATATACGGAAGTTGAGAGCATTCTGGAACAAGGCGAGGAAGAAGATCTGTTCAGTCCGGAGTTTATTGAAAAGCTCTCAAATGTAAAAATGCCTGCGACCAAACTTGAAATACTTGTTAAGATGCTACGAAAGCAAATTAAGGAATACGGAAAAACCAATCAGGTTGAATCCAAGAAGTTCCAAGAAATGCTTGAAAAAACTATCGAGGAATATCACGAGCGTCGCAAACATTTAACTGCAGAAGAAGCAGGTGAAACACAAGAACAAGCGTCAGAAGATATAATCAAAAACGCCACAGAACAAGCACTTCAAATTCTTGAAGCGATGAAAGAGAGCAAAGAAAGCTTCCGCAAAATAGGACTGACATTTGAAGAAAAGGCATTCTATGATATATTGATTGCTTTGCGTGACGAATACAATTTTGAGTACGGCGAAGAT
>CAYPRM010000056.1:0-4707 GCA_964413365.1 uncultured Lachnospiraceae bacterium
TTGCCCATATGATTAGCAAGAATACGAACAAAAATGGAGTCAAACTCCTCGCAACGGTCATGGTTTTCGCTTTGGCCTTTGCAGGAATTGGACTCATAGCATCTGATGTTTCTGCGGATGACAATACGTCCGATTCCAATGAAACTCAGATTATTGTGGATGGTAAACCCACTACAGACTCCCTTGAGAAGATAATCGGAGAAGCGACAAAGGATATCTCTATCGAACTGAATGGGGACATAAGTCTGAATTCGTGGTGCTTAAACTCTGGGACCCACAAAGTTTCCATCGACGGAAAGGACAACACCATTAGACTCAGCAAGGGAATTCAAATAATGGGACAGTTCGATATTAAGAATGTGACGATCATTCCTGCGGAAGGTTCCAACGTGATGTTAGGTTGGACTGCTTATGACAGTGATTATGCATTCACCCTTGAGGAAGTTCGCATCGAAGGAAAGACTGTCGTATATGGTATGCCGGAATTCGAAGCAGACGATTGCATCTTCGACGGAAGGCTCCAGCTGTCCTTCGGAAAGGGTTCACACTATATCATCAAGGATACCGAAATCGAAGATCTTCAGATCAATCCCAGCGATAAGGACGAAAAAGGCTACATTGAGAAGACTTTCATTAGTTCTGAAGATGCGGATGCTCATGTTACAATAATTGGCGAATGTCTCATTCACAAACTCAGTGTGTGTGACAGCGATGTCGTTCAACTCCAGAATTGTTCAATGAACATCGGCGAAATCGGCAAACACGATGAGGCTACAAATCCTAGCCTTGTCATAGGTGAGGGCGTAAACATAAGGGCGATAAACGCGGATGAAGTAGAACTTCAAGAAGGAATGACGATTATCATTCCGAGCAGTTCCAGTCTTAACATCCCATTTTTGATACTCAATGGAAACCTCGAGATGAAAAAGGGTGCTCAGTTCCTTGGAACCCTTAAGAATACCACTGGTGATGAAGGGAAACAAACAACAAATACGATCTCATCCTCAAACGGGATAATCGCAGACAGCGACCTCATTTTCAAGAAAGGTTCAATCATCATGGACGGTTCGGTTGTCCCTGCAGATGAGAATGGAACAATCACAATATCCGGAAAAGCGAAGGTCGAGGGAAACACGACCGTCAAGAACCTCGTCGTCCTGGAAGGAGCAGAACTCACAGTCACTGCAAACGCTTCCTTCGAGACCACTGGGGACGCAAGCATCAACGGAAAACTCGTCATCGAAGAAGAAGCGGAAGTGATCAATTCAAGCAGGATGACCATCAACGGAGAGGTCGAAGGAGCTGGCAGGATCAAAACAACCCAGGGTGCCGAGACCGTAGTCACGCCCGACGCAAAGGTCGATGAAGAAATCTCCGGATCCACCGGAGGATACACCGATGATGACAAAGAATCCCTTGGACTCAAGAACTACCTCGAGAACGACCTGAAGATATCCAACAAGGCGTTCCTCGCAGACGACCTCACCGTCAAGAAAGGCGTCACACTCACTATCGGATCCAAGGGTGACCTCAACCTGAACGGACATTCTCTGATCCTTGAGGGTAACCTCGTCGTTGTTAACGGAGGATCCATCACTGCATTCTACTCCGTGAACACCGGAATCGATGTTATCAGCATCAAAGAGACCGGTTCGATCACGAACAACGGAATCATCGGAAAGGGGGACAACGAGGTCACAGTGATCTCGGGCATGGACGAAACGAACGGCAAGGTCACCATGAGGAACGTCGTCGGAGTAGAGTTCTCTTTGACGAAGATCGTTGACAAGCTCAGAGAATCTACGAACTATAAGCTCACCGTGTCCGGAACGGTCACCAAAAACGGATCGGACTATGCACTCGGCATCAACGGAGCATACATAACAGACCTTGAGATCAAGGACCTCGAGAAGAACGTCATGATCTCTGATTCCAATGTCACAAAGAACGGATCCATCGACATCGGATCGAAGGCCGTTGTCACCGTCAGCGGAATCATACTCCAGACCGGCGTGACCATGACCATCGACGGAAAACTTGTGGGAGGAACCCAGAAGACCGTCTCGATGTGGAACGGATCCCTCGTTGTGGTCAACGGGAACACTGAGGGAATCACCTTCTCTGCGAAGACCGGAGAGTACCAGACATATAACGATGAAGGTAAGAGGAACGACGTGGAGACGTTAGGTTCGGTCGATTCCAGTTCTATTGCCCTCATCAAGCTAAACGGACTCACTATAGAGGTCACATCAAAGACCTACACCAATAGTGGAAACGAATCCGAAACAGAGCAGATGCTCAACATATATGGTACTGCATCCTTCGCCAAGAACGGAAAGGAGAAGTACGGCGAGGGTTCCATCGCTGCCTCGGGCAAAATATATGTCCCGGGAGACAAGGAACTCGTCCTCTCCAAGGAAATGAAATTCGGAGGAAAGGGCACATTCGTCACCCTTGGAACGATAAAGGCCGTCGATGAGGAAGTCGGATCTTATATCGGATCCTCATACTCTGTGAAGAGCACCACCGACGGCTCTGTGATGTACATCTACACCACATTCGACAACGCATATGCCGCCATGGCAGGTTCCGACGATCAGAAGGTCTTCATCATGGGCGGATACACCTTCACCAAGGAGTATACTGTCGCCGCCGAGCAGACCATCGAATTCACCGATGATGCCGAGTACAAGATTTCCAAGGACGGAAAGATCACCGTCGCCAACGATGGAACGCTGTCCGATAACTTCACAGGATCGGGAATCAAGGGAGTCCTCGTCGTTATGGATGAGGGATACTGCACACCCGTTCCCGGATCCTACGAGGTCAGATCCGTGGATGCTGAGGGAACCACAACATACTCCGGAGCCGCTTGGGCCATCGAGAACGCGAAGGCGGGAGAAACGATCGACATCGTCGGCATTGTCGAGTTCCCTGAGAAGGTCACTGTGCCCGCAGGGGTCACCATAGATATCAAGGAAGGTGCGATCGTCACCGCCAAAGGCGGAATGTCCGTCAATGGAAAGGTCCTGAACGGAGGAAAGATCACAATCGCAGAAGGAAAGAACCTCGAGATTGCAGGAACTGTGGACAACACGAGCGGGAACATGATCTTCGGAGAGGGATCCGAGGTCACAGTGACCGGCCTGTTCCTCGGCGACATCGCAGATGGAACCATAATCAATGCAGCGAAATACCAGGGCGACGTCACCACCTACACCTCTGTGGCCGGAGCTGTCAAGGCATCATCTGCTATGGATATCCCCGCAGAAATCACCGTTCTCGGAAAGTTCACCGAGGATGCGGATATCATCCTCAGCGAGGGTATGACACTCCTCATCCGCGGCGAGATAACCCTCAAATCTATCAGACTCTCCACAGGTTCCATCCTCAAGGTCGAGAGTAATGAAAACAACGGAACTTCCACTTACAAAGGGATCCTCTCTGCGGATGTTATCGGTGCGGTCGGAACGGCGGACTCCACAGGAGCGGTTTCCGATGCAATCGTCAATTTGAAGAAGGTGACCTTCATCGAATTCACCCTCAAATACAATGAATCCACCACAACATCCGCTATGACCATGTCGATTGGTGATTACGAGGGGGCCATCACATTCGTCCAGGGCGAAACTGTTGTCGGAACTCAGTCCACAACAGATGCTATCGTACTCGTTGACAAGAAAACCATGACCATCGACTCCGGTGCGACGGCGATTCTTGAGGATGGATCCACAATTACAGATGAAGGGAAGAAGGCCTTCACCAACAACGGAACACTCAGGGTAAATGCCGACATCAAATTCATCGGAGCCCTCGGAGGAGAGGTTATCGTTAAGGAAGGGAAGACACTCACACTCACGACGAACCTTCCAAGAAATGAAGATTCTGCTACTGGAACCATAACAGAGGTCATCGGAACGATCACGCTCCTTGAGAAGGATGATGACAAGGCGTCTGTAAAGATCGAAGGTGGTGTTCACATTGGAACCGCACCCACGACACTCGGTGCATCAGGAGCCGTTTCCGGAGAGGTCACTTTCGATAACGATGCATATGTCATTGTCTTCGAGGGATCCACCTTCGAGTCGGCCGTTGATGGAATCAAGAGCACCTCATACTCCGTGAACGGAATCGCACTCGGAACCATCTACACAACCCAGAATGTCAGCATTAGTGAAATGGACAAGATTGTTTGGGAGCTCGATGACCTTGTGATACCCACAATCACAACCGAAAATAGTGAATCAGCGGTGACCATCTCCGCCCCCATCGAATGGATGAACGGAACAGAGAAGGCAATTGGAAACGTCGGAAATGTCGAAGCCGTCAACGCCGACCTGAAGTACAAATCCGTCGACGTCAAAGTCTCCGAAGGCCCCGGACTCCAGGTCTACATCGATGATGTCAAGACAATCGGAACCGAGAAACTCGCTATCGGAACCCACACCATCACCGTCTATCTCGAGCCCAACTACGAGGGAATCCCTGTCATCAAGCTCAACGGAGTGACCATCACCGATGGAACCTTCGAGATCACAACGGACATGATGGGTGGAGAGAACAAGATCGTGGTCACCGGAGCAACATACGTCCAGCCCACCACACCTGTGACCCCTGTCCAGCCCGTCACTTCAGATGACAATGACATGGGACTCACCGAGTACCTCCTGATCGTCCTGGTCATCCTCGCAGCCATCCTCGTGGTCG
>CAYPRM010000057.1:0-4564 GCA_964413365.1 uncultured Lachnospiraceae bacterium
GCTGATACAAGAGATGAAAGCAGAGCTCGGCATCACGGATTAAAAAATAATATGCGGTAGGCAAAGAAAAGGCTTTCGGATTCTCTGAATCAGAGAAATCGAAAGCCTGTTCTTCTTATATTATAGCACATAATTAAAACCGATTGAATATTTGGAGTGGCTTGCAAAAAAAATCATTTTTTCAGCCTAATCGAAATGTATTATAATAATCAGTACGGTTTATTGGACATCGAAAATGGTATTATTGTGGTGGCAACGAAAAATTCAAGCGAAAAATATAGTGTGCTATAATGATATCGCAATATTTGAGAAAGAGGATAAGAGAATGAATGCTGTAAACACAAACGAAAACAAAACCAAGTCGGTAGACAAATACAAATTTGGGAATGCGCTGAAGAAAGTTCTGCTTTGGAGCGGTATTATCATAGGAGGCGGATTTTTACTGATCGCGCTTTATCAAATCTTGCAGGTATTGTTCGTGGCAGCGGTTTTGTTTATAGCGTGGATTTGTCCCAAGAGATGGTGGTGATTATATGAATGAAATGAAGAATAGAATTAAGGCGGTAATGATAGGACATGCCATTGGTGACGCGCTTGGTGTCCCCGTAGAGTTTTGCGACCGCGAGGAGCTTGTTGCGAAGCCTATCAAAGATATGGTTGGCTATGGCACATATCCAGTCCCGGCAGGTTCGTGGTCGGATGATACTAGCATGTCATTGGCAGCTATGGATACTTTGTCTAGTGGAGAGCTTGATTACTTTGAGGTAATGATAAACTTCGCAAAGTGGCTTGAAGCAGGGGAATACACGCCTACCGGGGAAAGTTTTGACGTTGGTCGTACATGCTTGAGAGCAATATTGAATTTTGTGGGAATTTGCTATTCACAAGAACACGGCTTTTTATTGCCACCTGGGTTTGATATTACTGAGTGCGGTCAAAATAGTGAATATTCTAACGGCAATGGATCCTTAATGCGAATCCATCCGTTTGCTTTGATGACTTGGTACGATAGAAAGTATCGTCCTGACTTTGAAGAGATAATCGAAAGGGCATCTGCCTTAACCCATGCTCACGAGCGTTCAAAGCTGGCTTGCAAAATCTATACACTTATTCTGCATAACCTTCTGGGGTTACCTAGGAAAGACGTTATCATGTTTGCTTTAGATGAGGCAAAATGCAGATACTTTGAAAGCTCCGAATATCATCATTTTGACAGGCTCTTTGATGATAATTTTGACAAGCTGACCATCGATGAAATCAAGAGTAGCGGATATGTGGTCGACACTCTTGAGGCGGCTGTGTGGTGTGTTTTGACCACCGACAACTACCGCGACTGCGTTCTGAAAGCGGTGAACCTCGGTGAGGATACCGATACGGTAGCTGCCATTGCGGGCGGTCTAGCTGGCGCGCTATACGGTTATGACAGTATTCCAAATGAATGGAAGAATATCCTTATTAATAGAGAATATATTGAAGAGATGTGCGAAAAAGCCGCAGTGGCTTGGTATACACCGGAGAAGCCTTTGGAAAAATGCAAGTATCCAATTGTCGATCTCCATATGCATATCGTTCCTGATCTTGATGACGGCTCTCGCACTGTAGGGGAATCACTTAAAATGCTCGCACTTGCCGAACAACAAGGGGTCACAGATGTATTTTGCACAACGCACAACGGATATACTCGCGAAGATGGTGAGCAGTACGATGAAACTTTTGAGGACTTGAGGGATGCTGCCATGGATGAGGGAATCAAAATCCGTCTCCATAAAGGGTGTGAGGTTTTGTGTGCTGCCGAATATATGGACGATATTATTTATGGACTTGACGAAGGGATTTTTGCGACTCTTGGAGAAACAAAGTATGTTCTTGCCGAATTGTACCGTGATGCGAAACCAAGCGAAGCATTGAAGATTATCAAGGCGCTACAAGCGCACGGATACCATCCCATTATCGCTCATATGGAGAGAAACTTCAATATCACGGGTCCAATGGTCGGAACCCTAATTCAAAGCGGTGCGCTGATTCAAGTGAACGCCTTCAGCTTTGTGGATGAAACCGATGAGCCGTTCAAGCGGAATGCCTGCGATTTATTGAGAAACAAGTACATCCATTTCATTGGATCGGATGCACACAGAATCGACCATCGTTCTCCAAAATAGATACTGGGGTAAAATATATCCTGGAGAATACCGATGGAGAATACGCTTTAGATATTCTATATGGTAATGCCGCGCGTTTGCTTGGGGCAGGCTGTGGCAAAGACAAACCGTAATAGTTGATGCTGATATATATCGCGAATGGTAATGTCAAGATTGCGAAAGGATAGTTGACCTATTGAATTTTAATCAAAAATGTGGTATAATACATACATTGGGAGCGGAAGGCATGCGCCGCTCTGGAAAGAGGTGACAAATGCACATCAATGGTCTTGATGAAATAGACAACCAAATAGTTAATCTTCTTATCGAAAATGCCAGACTGACGTATTCCGAGATAGGGGAGAAAGTCGGTCTTTCTAGAGTCGCTGTCAAGAACAGAGTCTCTGCATTGGAGTCCCAGGGGATTATTAGGGGGTATCATGCGGAAGTAAATCCGTTGGAAGCACCGAAGATGATGACTTTTGTTGCCGTTATAAAAACTAGGGCAGATTCCTATGATTTGATTTCCAACGAGTTAGCACAAGAGGATTGCGTAGTAACTCTATGTAATATGTCCGGGGACAATATTCTTCATGCCATCTGTGTAGCAGATAGCATGGCTGAAATGAACAACTTCGCCTGGAGAGTCCGTAACAAATATGAGGGACTTGTAAGCTTTTCGGCGCAAATGGTTTGGAAAATCAAGAAAGGAAGTGTGCTGCCTACATAAAGGAGCATGCAAATGATGAAAGAAAACGTAGTAAATGAACTGGTAGCATCAGCAGAACGAAACGGTTTGATTCCTACGCTGTATTCTGTATTTGGTAACAGCGTGAAGGTAAGTATTCTTTTTAGCCGTAAAACACTTGATTCCAGCGTGGATGACATTGATTTTTCGGTGCGCTCCAGTAACGCCTTGAAACGAACCGGGCTAATGCAGGTTGGAGAGGTGGTAGATGCAATAGAGGACGAGCGGTTGCCCCAAATCCGAAACCTCGGCAAAAAGAGTTATGTGGAAATTCAAACAAAGCTTCTGTCTCTTGGTTATAGTAAACTGACCGAAGTAGAAAAGAAACGCTTCTTCTATGATGTGCTTGAGCGGAACGGATATGCAGGGTAAGAGGAGCGGAGGTTTATATGGGTTATAAAAGTTTCCGAGATGTATATCACAAGCTCGCTATCGTTCTAGATAATGGTTACTGCTTTGATACATTCCAAATGATGGAGCAAGGTTCAAAGCAAAAAGTTGTCCCGAAAGGCATTCAAGTGAACAGTGCTTTGGTATACGGTTACATCGATAAAATGTGCGGATTCTCATATAAGGTTCTTGGATTGACCTATTACGAGGATGGCGATTATACCTTGATATGGGCAAACGATGAAGTCGGTTTGACCGTTCGTGGGGAATGCTTTAAGTTATTTGAGCTGATTCCTATCGAAAACAAAGCACTCAACAAGAGATACACTACCGAAATTGAAATCACTAACGCGGGGTATTCCGATGAGAACGATGAGTTTCTTCGTTCCATTACCTATTTAGATAAATTCAGGCACTATGATTGCCCAGACGATGTGCTTGCCGTTTTGTATTTACAAGGAATGAAGCCGGAGAGAATATGGTGTCGTCCTGTTCAGTTTATAGGAGATAACGAAGGACATCATTATTTCTTCGCTAAACTCTTGAACGAACCGTTCTCAGATTATGGGGTTCACAATGGAGAGCAGGTTGTTCTTGTAATCGATAAACAGGGTGAAGAAGATATCGCAATATGTTTTCCTAATTCCAAATAAAATTTGAAAGGAGCCGACTATGTCACGAGGTATTATAAGAAAACCGTCATTCAATAAAATAGTCGGTGCCTATCGTTCCCAGTGGAAGCGCTTCTGGATGAGGCTATTTACTTTTGGAATTTACGGTAGCAAGGGTGTGGGTTGGTGGAGAGACCCCAAGAAAGCCTGGTATAACTTCTGGTACAACCGTACTTCTATCAGTGTATATCGACTTTTGGGGTGTAAGCCATCAAGGCTGGCTTGTTTCTTCGCAATGATTGTAGCTGCGGTTGCTACTCCTGTAGATGCAACTAGTGCTGGCATAAAAGCTCATAAAATCAAGAAGGAGCGGAAGAAACGAGAGGCGGGGGAAAGAACGACCAGAACAACTTCCTCAACAGGTTCACAGAGAAGTGGCAGTAGCAACACAACGCAACGCAATACTTCTACAACGTCAACTCCACGGACAGCGAGTTATTCATCCACGCCACGAACCACTACCTACTCGCGGTCAACTGGTGGTACTTCTAAGTCTACGCCAACGACTACCACACGAAAAACCACAACTGAAAGAAAAACAATATCTCCGGTCATTCCCAACCCCATCAAGGTTGATTCACCAAAAGAAAAGCCTGCGCCAACTTATACTTATACAT
>CAYPRM010000058.1:0-4476 GCA_964413365.1 uncultured Lachnospiraceae bacterium
TATTTAACCATATGAAACGCTCATATACACCCTCTCCTACGCATTTCATTGATTTCATTGGCAAATTGATGCAATTGACATACTAGGGCCCAATCTCGTCAAAAGCCTTGATACAATATAACAAGGCCAAATTCTTAGGTCTCGTTTCAATGCCGCAACGCACTTCGACATGTGGGGACTTCTCTGATTTGGCAATATCTCCAATATGGATAGAATGTGTGTGACCGCCCGAACGGCCACAGTCATAATCAGTACTAGTGCCACTATAATCACAAGGTTCTCGATAAATAAGGTCTGTGAAGAATGTATTCGCATAGCTACGAGTCTTATGGTTCGTTGCAATGCGATGTGTATGAGACCCCGCTTCATAACAAGATATAGTATGAGTATGCTGCTGAATACAATCTTCCTGAATAGAACCAAATATTCTATCTTTATCTTCTTTACCAGCATTATCCCATCCCCGAATGAAACGACCTCGTAAATCTGGGATAATAAAATGATTATCATCCTTCATTCCAAAAATTGAGCCTATTGCCCAATATAAATCTGGATATTCTTTAATACTCAATGACCTACCATCACAAATCATCCAGCCGTTGGGAATACTATTGGTAGCAAACGCTTGGATTGTACCCACAGGACATAATTCCCTTCTAAGTGCATTAATTTCCTCGCGTATGCTTCGTTTTATCTCAAGGAATCCTCTATTCTCCATATTGAAAATTTTTTGAATCAAATCAAAACCACAAACTTCACGCAATTGACCCTTCATAGACTGGTCTATCCCATAGTCCAACAATGCCAATTTGATGGGCCTTCGGTTGATGAGTTCATCTTCACTTTCGCAAATTGAATACCAATACCACATTAAATTCACAATATTCAATCCATCATCACAAAGAGGGTATTTAGATGGCGGATAGAATGTCAACAAATTATTATTCTCAATTGCAATTTGGAGATTGCCTTCATCATCGCACCTCCACCTATCGGTTCTCGTACAGTTAAGCAAGAAGTAATATGGTATGCGATATTCTTTGAGAGCGCGTAGACTTCTAAATGAATCAGTATCAACGCCGAAGGATTTATCACTTGAAGCAATTAGAATTGCAAAATCGATCTTCGTCAATGCCTTAGTTGCTAGTTCGTTATCTGTATTATTCGCTCCGAAACCAGGTATATCCGTTAAAATATAATCTCTGAGGAAATCATTTTTAACGTATACATCAGCGACGAACAAATCTGTTGAAGTGTCAAGTCCACGAAATTCATCAATTGAAAGAATCTGACTCTTATTCTCAATTGTTAATAAATTGACATACTCCTCTTCACCATACCGGTAATTAACCACGGTATGAGTTGTCGGAGATCCTTTACCAACTGTTGCTATTGAACGACGCAACAAGCAGTTGGTCAATAGTGATTTCCCAGATTGGTACTCACCGATTAAGCCAACCCTAATTGGTCTCATTATTCAAATTCATTTTTGAATAAGTATCATATGTAGCCAATTGGTTATTGACCTTCTGAAGAATTTCAATTGCCCTAAAGCAGTTACCTTCTTGATGCGGATTAGGAGTCAATGCGATATCGCGTTGATTTTTCATTTTTTGTATGTCTACGACTCTACCATCGGCATACCTTTTAAGTATCGTCTCCATTTGCTCATAGATTATTTGCTGAAAACTTTCACTAGCTTCTTCTTTAATCTTTGGCTCAATCATCTCTTTTAGACAATCAATAAATTTCTCCCTTACATAGTCGCCAGCAATCATACTTACAATCTTACCTGCAATTCCAAGAAGAACGCATACGAATAATGCTGTACAAGTTGGATCGCAGAGAATAGATCCAATGAATCCGGCAATCATGGCGGCTATACCAGTTACGACTGCTGATACTTGCACTACAACACTACCGAGGAGAGTTGCTCCAATACTCAAATCTGCCGTGAGGTCTAAGCCTACTGTTTCTGCTTTTTTCTCAATGACAAAACCTTTCAAATCTTTTGGTATATTAAGATAGGAGTTCATATCAAAACCCTTATCGTCTTTGAATAGGTCATCCCATCTACGCTGACATGATAAACCTATTATTTTAGCAGCAGGAGTAAACAGATTAGCAACCGTTTGATTCTGACAATGCTCTATCGTTTCAAGTGTATATTTTATTTTAGTAGTAATTATTTCTATCAGTTTATCCTTTATTAAGGGGAATGCAAGGTCGCCAAAAACGGTCTGGAATCGACCATTGTCTTTGAATGTAATTTTAGGTGGAATGTATTGAATAGTAATATCGTCTCTTATAGCTCGCATAGCTTGCGAGGCAAGAAATGTGCTTTTGTTATCGTAGAGTACTTCCGCCACTCCTTGGGCTATCTCCGAATAGAAATCAGAAGTAAAAATCCTTTTATACTCTTCTTCCGAAATACTTTTCAACACGGACTTCCCATTATTGACATGAAATAATTCCTGATGAACCGTATCTGACACAAATTTCTGGAAAGATTCAGCACAAGTGATCCGTTGTTCCCAAAGCTTAATGAGATCATCATGTGATTTTGTATATGGTTCAACATATCGTTTGCAAAGTTCTTCGGTTACTGAAACTAGCTCTCTTCGCATCGGGATTAATCCATTAGACAAAATGATAGCATAAGCCTCATTGCGCTCTATAAACGCTTTCAAAGCAGCGCACATATCAATAAAGCCGGATTCAGTAAGATAGGTGTCTAATGAAGACGTATCATTTGTACCATAAGCTGTCTTATACGGAGATATTAAGAAATTCCACGCTTCATAGAAGGAATCAAACTTCAACTCTATTAGTGAGCCAATGGGTGTTTTGCGTTTAGCCTGCATAAGATGAGCGAAGTCTGCATTTATTGCCAGCCCCTTGTCATATCTACGCTTCAACTGAGCAATGTATGACACATTTGCGTCGTACACATATACTTCTTTCTCAGATCCAAATTCTGCTTTTATGAAAGCTCGATTGGATTCTACGAAAGTATTGTCTTTTAACGAATTAACATTGTTTACAATGAACAACTTTTTGTGAACATCTTCATGCTTCTTTATGGCATATAAAGATTCACATACATCTTTTCCAATGCCTTTGTGGTATGGTAACACATAAATGATGGCATGCGCTGCGACCATAGCACTCTCCGTAACCATTGTATCATATGCACTATTGAAGAGTCCCGGACTATCAACAATCGTACAATTAAGCTTTCTTAGTGTTTCGGAAGGCGTAGTACATGAGACCGAGTCTATGAATATGAATATTGATTCATCTATGGTAAAGTTTTTAACTCCATCCTTCTTCCATTTGGTTTCTCCATTTTTAGGGAATCGAGTAATGTCAGAAACATTAGAGAGAGATTGTAGTGATGACTTCTTTACTTTCAGATCCTCTGTGTCATAGTACGTGAGTATTAAGTTGCTAAGCATCAAGAATTTTATATCGTCTTGAGTCAAACATTTCGCGTTAATATTTCTATTTTCTCGTTGTCTTATATGTTCAATGGCATCAATCAGTTTTTGGCGTTCTTCCTTTCTATCTAGGTCAAATGATACCCAATTATAATCGGGCATAATACGTTTGATGCGGTCAAAGATTGGATAGAACTGCTCTTTCGTTCTCCAAAAGATTTTTATACTGTCTTCCTTGTCATAAGATACCATTACCAATACGGCCGAGGTTGCTGTACCATCACCAATGGCACTAATATGCCTACCATCACATAATGCATCGAGTGTAGTGGACTTTCCCGATTGAAAATCACCAAGAATTAGGACTAAAAATGTACCATTTTTACAGTTTTCTGCAACACGGCAAATAGTGTTAGTATGTTTTTCGCAATCAGCAATATTCTCTAGGAGTTTAGGTGATTCGGTTTCTTCGAATAATTGTTTAGACTGCTCTGTTTCTATCATTTCTACCATTGCATTTTTAGCATCGGTGAAATTTTTTACATGTGCCTCAGATAAGTGAATTTCTTCAGGTATTACAATGCTGTTCTTGGAAATCACATCATTTATCCATAAAGTAATTTCATCCAGAAAATTTTTCCTGTTTTTGGATTCTTCAAGACTTGCATTGCAAGCTTCAATTAAGTCCGCGTCATTAGCAACATTGTGCCGAAGAGAGGCTGCAGCTTCTAATGAAGATCGCAGACCAATGATAAGAGATGTGGCCTTTAAAACACTGAATTTATCGTATGCTTCTTGTAATTTACGAACCGATTCTTTCATAATTCCAAATCATAATAATTTTAGTAATTTCACAATTAAGATATGGCTTATCTCCATGATGAAACATATCTCTTTACAATCTCTGTTAAATCTTTTACTAGTAACGCATTATCAATTGATTTTGCATATTCAATGAGAGTTAACACATAACTAATATCTTCATAATTTAACAAAGATGCGTCGACCATGTCAGCAACTTCTACGATTTTATCTG
>CAYPRM010000059.1:0-4395 GCA_964413365.1 uncultured Lachnospiraceae bacterium
TCGTTACGCTGTCGGGGATAGTTATGCTCTTCAGCGAGGTGCAATTATAGAACGCCCAATCGCCTATACTCGTTACGCCGTCGGGGATGGTTATGCTCGTCAGCGATTCACAACCATAGAACGCACACCAGCCTATACTCGTTACGCCGTCGGGGATGGTTATGCTCGTCAGCGAGGTGCAATCTTCGAACGCCTCTCTATCAATTATTACAGGGTACCCTTTATAAGTTCCAGGAATAACGATGTCCGTTTCGGTACAATCACCTATACTAACGGAATATTGTCCTGTTGCTTCATTAAAGGTAAATGCAAGTCCTTCAGAATATGGAATAAATTCTGCATAAATATTAGTTACGGTACTAAAATTCTCGTAGGAGGGTAAGACATAACCCTTGTTATCGGTAATAGCAACACCATTTTCGTCATACCATCCAGCGAATTGATAGCTTCCTACCTTATTAGGCAGTGGCAGACGGAGAGTGGACGATGCCTCCACCATTCTAAAATCAATAGTCTCATCATCATTTACCACAATAGCGAAATCATATTCTTCATCATTGATTGAGGAGTGGAACTGAATATTGCCTGCGGTGTCTTGAATTGCATTAACTCCACTATACTTTACATCAACTGTATATACGGAAGAAACATCGGACCTATCAACAATACCCTTGTCCGAGGCGCATATTACGCCAAGGTTTTCTATAATTATTGTGATATCCTTCTTCCACGTGTTTGCTAATTTAATAGAAAAATTGTTTATAAGATTTTCTCCGTACTCGTCAAATCCGCCCTTAATCACAATCTTATCTATGGATTTGCCCATCATTTTGGGGGATACAGTCATTACATTATTGATCATATAGTTGGAATATACATCTTCCATACTGCCAGATTGTTGATATTTAGACAAGTCGATTGTCAACACATTCTCTCCGTTTTCAGTAGTTACTTCCCAATCCAACGTAGAGTTCATAGAGAACTGACCGAATAATTCTTCATATGTGGAATCCGCTCGAGCTTGGATATACGCTTCAAACTTTTGCGCCAATGAAGGGTTTAAGCAACCAATTAAGTAACTGATAGAAATAGCGCCATCCTTGGTGAGCCCGTATGCGGTAGCATTGCCTTCGCTAACGCTCCATTCATTCAGGGTAGCTTTGTAATCAGACATATTGGTTGTAATTGCACCATTACCGCCAAAGAAATACGTCCGGAAGGAAGCCTCTGTATTAGAATTCTTCCACTCGGCACTTACCTGTAAATCCGTGTCTATATTGAAATTCATGTTGATAATTGCATCCACAGCCCCGCCACCAGCGGACTTTTCGAAACCAACTTGTACAGCGGCAGCTATTTCTTGACTATTCGTTGCGATGGTATACTGGGTTACATATGTTCCTCCTGTATGTACACCCAAAATAACGTGTGTACCATAAGTTTTGTATAAGTACTCTATCAATTCATCATCCGACAGGTCTTTGGTGGCCTCTGACTGCCTTTTTACATCCTTTTGGAATATATCAGACATGCAATATTTCAAATCATTCTTAACAAAATTAATTATTTCTCGATCGTTATAAGCAACTCTATGTTCGCCTATAAACGAACTAACAAATTTATGAGTACTGTAATTGAATCCCAAATTAACATTTATCTGTTGTTTGATACTGCCTATCAACTCACAAGCAATTTCACTGCCATACTCTACATTAAGTTTCGTTTTTAGCAAGAACTCATCTATTGAGGAATAGAAATATCCACCCGATTCGCCTGCCGTTCCCTTGCCTTCACTATACTGACCGATGGTTAGAAGCTTATTGATATTAAGAACGCTATTGGTCGAAGCATAATTTTTTGTATCAAGATACGGGTTTTCTATTAAATTGTATCCATGACCGATCTTATATTGGGTAGCAGTTTTTGCATCTTCCGTTTCAGTCAACGGCACATAGTAATATTCCTGTTCCGACGATGTATCTGATGTGATATATCTACCCGTTCCATTAGCCTGCACCTTTATAGATACCTTACCCGCTTTTGTTATGCCCTTACCATTATATTTAACATCAGCAAGGTCTGCCGACAGGCCTGCGGTGGTATAAGTATAGTCATCGTTTACTATTATTGTGTAGGTTGTTGCATTATCGACAGCTGACCAATAAACTTTATCATACTCAACAGACTTAATATCTGGCGTTTCAAGTTTAACATAGTTTATATATTCACAAACTATACACTGCCCATTGGCGTCAAAATTGTGTACAACCTTGCCTGAAACCTCACTATTATGCCCACACGTTGCGCCGTGCCAGTGATATGTCTCATTGGACAACCATTTGCTCGAAAAGGAGTGTCCTGTTGGGTTAATGGTTGTCTCTTCGTAATGAGTGCATCGTGAACAATTTCTACGGCTTGTTCCAGCATCGGTACATGTGGGAGCTAATGTTTCATTCCAATCGCTCATATTATGCCCCAATGCTGCAGTATATGTATCAATGTATGTGTGGCCACAGTTTGCGGTTGAGCAAGTATGCGTTGTATATCCTCGTTCTGTACACGTGGGTGCTGTTACTGTAGATGTATAGGTATGCCCCGTCAAATTAACGGTTTTTGTCTCATAGTAATCGCAGTTGGTGCAATTTCTTTGCTTCTCACCGTTTGCAGTACAGGTAGGAGCAACAGTCTGCGCCCATTCTCCAAACACATGAGCGGTAGTATCAACAATTGTATCTTCAATTTCTATCTCGTTGCTACCCTCATTATCATTGTAACACTTCCCGCAACTCAAACACCGCCAATACTCTATATTGCCAACCTTTGAGCAAGTTGCCTTAATTGCATTTACTTTTTGCAATGTATGCGCAAAGCAAGCTGTAGAAGGCATAAGTGTTACACCATAACCGCCTGTGATGTAACGCCTAAGTATAGTAACGTCCGTACCATTGATTCTACCGTCATTATTTATATCGGCAGCATTGAGCGTTATATCTATTCCGTAACCACCTGTGATATAACGCCTAATCAACGTAACATCTGTGCCGTTAATTCTTCCGTCGTTGTTTACGTCGCCGGGTGTATAATCCAGAACCTTAATGATTCCGTCAACCATTTCAAAATCAATGGGGTCTAAGTCGCCATCTGCGATATCCCCAGGAATATAAGAAATATCCAATGAATATGTGGTGCCCGGTTCGGCATCTGCAGGGACTGCAAACGTAAGTAATAACACAACACCATTACTCGAATCGGGTGCATCAATTGCGTCCCAAAGAAAATTACAAGAAGAGTTGTATGTGTTACTCGAGCCACTTCCTGGGGGCGTGAAGTCCAACGTTGAAAGCGCAGTTCCCTGTTCAATTTTTGTAAGAGTAAGTCCTTCAGCAGAAGATACTGTTAATAGTGCATTTAAGATACCCGGATTGTTTTTAACGCATATCCGAACGACTACGCTCTCCCCTGGACTAGCCCAACAATCCTCAACGTAAAATGTAGGAGATTCACTTGAAGACACTGTTGCGGCAAACGCAGAAATACTCATAGTAAACAGCATGAGCAATGTAACAGCGAGCAGGGTCGTTATTCTAATAAATCTGTTTTTCTTCACTGCTATACACCTCCATTAATTGAGGGTTATTGTACCATTTTTGACCTGGATTTCAATCGCCTCAAAATTCTCGTCTACAATATCTCCATTAACATATGAAAATGTAATATCATAATCGCCTGTTGCGGAGGAGTCTTTCACAGTAAGCGTTACCGTAAAGAGAATACCATCAGTTTTATCGGCCTCAGTAATCTCCATCGCATCGAACAGGAATTTATAAGGAGAGGTTGTAACTTTAGAGCCCGGTTTTGTGAAAGAAGAACTGGGAAGTGTCGTCTCTCCCTTAACCGCCGTGCTAAATTCAAATACGCTATCTTCGATCGTCATACTCAAGAGCGCATTCATAATACCCGGGTTGTTCTCTACGCAAACATCAAACGTCACGGATGAATTATCATCTGCGACATTTACATTTTCAACTGAAATTGTAGGTGCGAGAGATTTGTACTGTGCTGTTACTGTGATATTAGAATTGATGTTATTAAAAGTAACATCCCATCCGATAAATCGATAACCTTCTCTACTAGGATTTGCTGGAGCAGTTGCACTTGCGCCATCGTTGACTGTTTCGGTTTTTAACACTGTTCCGTTATAATCAACAAATGTAACTGTATATGTAGTGGGTGCGGTGGCAATACCGACATAACCCGCATCTATTTTTGTTCCATCGGAGAGAACAATCCAAAGGTGAAGATCTTCGTCAACATAAGCGTTAATGATGCTTATTCCTTGCTCGCCCTTGTCACCCTTTTCGCCTTGGATGCCTTGCTCACCTTGTTCGCCCTTGT
>CAYPRM010000060.1:0-4388 GCA_964413365.1 uncultured Lachnospiraceae bacterium
AGATAACTCCCTTGTCGGACTGAAGCTGACCATCCTCACCCTCGGTGAGCTGATCAAGAGAAAGATAACCGTAGTCGATCATGGAAGTGGACTTCTCAACGAATCTGCCGCCATAGAAGAACGCCTTAGCATTCTTAATAGCCATGTTGCCTGCGTAGAGAGAGTCAGCTCTGTAGTTGATCGCCTTAGGATCGAGAAGAAGCTCCGCAGACTCAACGAAATCCTTCGAGGTGATGGGAGTGCCGTCTTCCCACTTTATATCGTTGCGGAAGTTTATTCTCCAAGCTCTTGCAGTTTCGCCCTCTTCAATACCCCAATCCTCACCAACGTATTCTTCAGATACGTCGACGGGCATCTCGGTAGCCATATCGGGAACTACTATAAAGCCTGTTCTGTCCTCATTATAATCGAATGTGTAGAAACCGTTCTCAGTGTAGCCAAGGATCTCGCCGTCAGTAGCGGTCTGATATGTGTGGCTGTTCCATGTTGTGGGGAACACGCTGAGATAAGCGTTGTACGTATACTGCTTCGGTGCTGCAGGATCGGGCGTGGACTCAGGGCAAGCCGTGAGAAGAGCCATCGTCGAGAGCAACATGACAAGTACAAGTACTAAAGAAAGAATTCTTTTCATGTTTATTTTTCCTCCATAAGAAAAGTTTGATACATTTATTCCAAATAACTTAACCCGTTTTTTTACGGCAACTAACGGTGTTAATCTTTTCGAAATCGTGTACGCCTTGATTATATCACAAGGATTTTTTCTTGTCAACATTTTTCGGTCGCAAAAATTTGGTTTTTAAAATATATTTTGCAATTTATCATAATTTATCAGGATTATTTGGGGGCGTTTTGTGCGTTTTGCACAAGGCTATTCATTTTTTCTGCATATTTTCACCCCTAAAATCAGTTAAAAAACGCGTTTTTCAAAAAGTTTTCTTCCTTATTATTATATACCCCTCGAAAATGCCCGTTTTTTCAACAAAAAATGAAAAATTAACAACATTAATATTTTGCTTATTTTTTTGCCGTGCCCGAGCCGTCAAATTCCTTTGCTCTTCCCCGCCGCCTTACAAAGCCGCCCCAAAATACCCATTTTTCCGGTCCGACGGCGCAAGACCATCATTTTGACCATCACGTGCGTGCGTATATTATAATGTAGAAAATGCACAAAAGCCGCCTGCGTGCCGTTCTCTGTTGCGGCAGTGTGCCGTCTGAAATTACCCCAAATTTTGAATTTTTTACACATTCGACACAGTTATGCGAAAAAAATCTCTTGAAATTCTCTTGCAAATGTGGTAACATATCATATATCATATTAATTTGATTCGAGGAGGTGATCCGATGCCGATCATTACGTGTCCAAAATGCGGAAATAGAATATCCGATCTTGCGCCGACCTGCGTCTACTGCGGTTACGCCGTGGCTGAGGGGGCGGTATCGGACGCTCCGATATACGAGGTAAAGGGCGGCGTGCTTATCAGGTACCGCGGCACGCGCGAGGTTATCAGTATCCCCGGGGGCATTGAGTCCATTGGGCGCGGTGCGTTCGACGGTTGTACGACGCTGAGGAGCATAACCATCGGAAATTCCGTCGTTACCATCGGCGACGGTGCGTTTTCGGGCTGCTCGTCCCTTGAGAGCGTTACTGTGGGCGACGGCGTTGAGAGCATTGGCTTCCGCGCGTTCGCAGGCTGCCGTGCGCTCAAAAAGCTCCGCCTGCCCAAGACCTTGACGAAAATTGCGGACAGGTGCTTTGAGAACTGCTCTGCTCTTGAGAGCGTGGCTATTCCGCGTGGTGTTTCGACGATCGGCAAGGAGGCGTTTTTCGCCTGCTCCGCCCTGCGCGAGGTGCGGCTGCCGAGCTCGGTAAAATCGGTGGGCTTTGAGGCGTTCGCATTCTGCGGATCGCTTCGCAGGATACGTCTCGGGAGAGGTCTGACCTCCATTGGCGGTCGCGCGTTCATCGAGTGCCTCGCTCTCTCCGAATTGAATCTCCCCGATTCTCTCTCCCTTATCGGTGAGGAGGCGTTTTTCGCGTGCGCATCGCTCTCGCGTATAAATTTTGGCAGTGGGATCACGAGCATCGGCATGATGGCATTCGCCGAATGTACGGCTCTGCGCTCCATTTCCCTGCCGCCAAGCGTCAGCTCGATCGCGATCAAGGCGTTTGCCTCCTGCACGAGTCTTGCGCAGGTCGAGCTATCCGAGGGCTTGCGTGATATAGGCTCGGAAGCGTTCCGCGGCTGTTCGTCCCTCGCCTCGATATCCATTCCAAAGAGCGTCAAGATCTTCGGCTTTGAGGTGTTCTGCGACTGCCCGTCGCTCGAATATATAGAAATAGGAAGCGTAAGACGCTGGTGCTCGATAGAATTTTCACTTGCAAAATCGAACGCCGTGCCCTACGAAAAGCGTCTTGCCGTAGACGGGAGGATCATTCACGATCTGCGCATAACCCCCACCTCGGCGAGTAATGTTGCGGGGGCATCGTTCGCAAACTGCGTTGAGCTTCGCACCGTTGAGATCGGCGAGGGCGTGCTCGGCATCGGCGCGCAGGCGTTTATGAACTGCACACATCTGCAGAGCGTCATTTTCCCCCGTTCGCTCTCGAGCATTGGAAAAATGACCTTCTGGAACTGCCCGTCCCTCCGCTCCATCGAGCTTCCCGACACCCTGCTCAGTATACCTGCAGGTGCGTTCGGTCATTGCACGGGACTGTGCGAGGTCAAGATGGGGAGCGGTGTGAAAACGATAGATTCCCTCGCCTTTGAGGGCTGTACCTCGCTCGAGGTCATAAATATAGGAAACGGCGTTACCTCGATCGCCAAGGGCGCATTCCTCGGCTGCAAGGGAGTGCACACGCTCGTCCTCGGCAAGGATATTGAGCGCATCAGTGCAGGCGCATTCGAGGGCTGCGGTAAGATCGAGCGCATATATTTCAGACATTCGCCGTTCGACTCGCCGAGAATCCTCATCGGAGATAACCCCGAGCTTGACGGCGCAGAGGTGTTCTACATAGACGACGGCGATAGCACCGACGGCGAGGACGCACCGAAAAAATATCTGAAAACGGGCGAAATTTCGCTATGGTAAGCCCCCGTTACGACAAATTATAGCCTTGACAACCGCCTCTAAAGGTGGTATAATTACCACGCTGAGATCTCCGCCCTTAGCTCAGCTGGATAGAGTACCGGATTCCGATTCCGTTGGTCGTGGGTTCAAATCCCCCAGGGCGGGCCAAAAAAATCACCAAGCTTGCTTGGTGATTTTTTATCCAATCCGAAGGATTGGTATGTAATCAGCCGAAGGCTGTATGTAATCTGCCCAAAGGGCAAGTATGGCATCACGCTTTAGCGTGCATTTACCGATCCTTCCGATCGAATGTAGTTTTTGGCAAGTGCAGTTGATTTGCAAATACCAAAAACACCTGCAAATCGGTCGACGGCATGATAAAAAGAGTATCAAGACCTCCACGCTTTAATATCAGAAAGGATCCGGCGATGAGCTACGGCTCGCCGCCTTTTTTATAAGCTAAAATTTTTTTAATTTTTTTCAAAAAACCTATTGACAAACGGAAAAAGTATGGTATAATGTAAACAGTAATGATAATCATTACTAATTAATTTGATCGAAAGGAAGAAAGTCGATGAGATATTCCCATCAGCGAGAGCTGATCCTCTCCGCCGTGAAGAGCGTCAAAACGCACCCGACCGCGGACGCCGTCTACGACAGCCTGCACAGGGACAATCCCTCACTGAGCCTCGGCACGGTGTACAGAAACCTCGGTCAGCTCGCGGAATGTGGCGAGATCACGCCGATATACACGGGCGACGGCAAGGTTCATTACGACAGCGACCTCTCGCCGCACTGCCACTTCGTCTGCCGAGCCTGCAAGGGCATCACCGACATCTTTGTCGCCCCCTCCCTTCCCGACGGGTTGCTTGAGGACGAGGGATTGAGTGCCGACAGCGCGATCACGATCTATTACGGCACGTGCAGCACCTGCCGCGCTCAAAAAAGCGAAAATTAAAATTCTTATTTTCAAAAAACAAAACAAAAACAAAATTTTCAAATTAAAAAGGAGAAAAAACAATGGCAAAATTCGTATGTTCAGTATGTGGTTACGTTCACGAGGGAGATTCCGCTCCCGAAAAGTGCCCCGTTTGCAAGGTTGGCGCAGATAAGTTCGTAGAGGTAAAGGACGAGGAGAAGGTCTGGGCGGCTGAGCACGTTCTCGGCGTTGCTAAGGGCGCTCCCGAGGAGATCATCGCAGGTCTTCGCTCCAATTTTGAGGGCGAGTGCACCGAGGTCGGTATGTATCTTGCAATGGCAAGAGTCGCTCACAGAGAGGGCTATCCTGAGATCGGTCTTTACTGGGAACAGGCAGCGTG
>CAYPRM010000061.1:0-4373 GCA_964413365.1 uncultured Lachnospiraceae bacterium
GGTCTGACCGTCAGCCGCGGTGGAGTAGATCTGGCTCTTCTTTACGGGGATGGTGGTGTTTCTGTCGATTATCTTATTGAATACGCCGCCGAGCGTCTCGATACCGAGGGACAGGGGCGTAACGTCGAGCAGAAGAAGATCCTTTACGTCGCCGCCGAGAACGCCGCCCTGAATAGCCGCGCCGACTGCTACGCACTCGTCGGGGTTGATTCCCTTGAAGGGCTCCTTACCGATGAGCTTCTTAACTGCCTCCTGAACTGCGGGAATTCTCGTAGAACCGCCGACAAGGAGTACCTTATCTATCTCGGAAACGGAGAGTCCTGCGTCAGCAAGTGCCTTCTTTGTGGGCACGATCGTTCTGTCAACGAGGTCGGAGGTGATCCTGTCGAACTCGGCTCTTGTGAGAGTTGCATCGAAGTGGAGAGGACCTGCCGCGGTAGCTGTGATGAAGGGCAGATTGATATTCGTGCTCGTCATACCGGAGAGCTCGATCTTAGCCTTCTCTGCAGCTTCCTTAAGTCTCTGCATTACCATCTTGTCGCTTCTGAGGTCAACGCCGTTTTCAGCCTTGAACTTGTTGACGATCCAGTCAATTATCCTCTGGTCGAAGTCGTCGCCGCCGAGCATCGTATCACCGTTGGTAGCAAGGACCTCGAAAACTCCGTCGGAGATCTCAAGGAGGGATACGTCGAACGTACCGCCGCCAAGGTCGAATACCATTACCTTCTGGTCATGCTCCTTATCAATTCCGTAAGCAAGAGCTGCCGCTGTGGGCTCGTTGATTATTCTCTTTACCTCAAGTCCTGCAATCTTACCTGCGTCCTTTGTAGCCTGACGCTGTGCGTCGGAGAAGTATGCAGGAACGGTGATAACAGCCTCGGTAACGCTCGCACCGAGATATGCCTCGGCGTCAGCCTTGAGCTTCTGAAGTATCATAGCCGATATCTCCTGAGGAGTATAGCCCTTGCCGTCTATATTTACCTTGTAATCGCTTCCCATGTGGCGCTTGATGCTCATAACGGTCTTTTCGGGGTTGGTGATAGCCTGACGCTTTGCAACCTGACCGATGATTCTCTCACCCGTCTTTGTGAATGCTACCACGGAGGGTGTAGTTCTTGCTCCCTCGGGGTTGGGTATAACGGTGGGCTCGCCGCCCTCAAAAACCGCTACACATGAATTTGTCGTACCTAAATCAATACCTATGATCTTTCCCATAATAATTTCCTCCAATTATCTAAAAAATGTTTGAATTTGTTTTTTGCTTTTTGCTTTTCTAATTTAATTTGCAACCTTTACCATTGCGTATCTTATCACTCTGTCGCCGCAGATGTAGCCCTTCTGGAGGACCTCGATTATCTCGCCCTCGCCAAAGCTCTCGTCCTCAACATGCATCACCGCATAGTGAAGATTGGGATCAAAGGTCTTACCGAGTGCCTCGATCTCCTTGACCTCGAGCCTTCCCAAGGTCTCGCCGAAGCTCTTGAGAATGAGGTTCATACCCTCAAGGATCTTATCCGCCTCGGTGAACGCCGTGGCTCTCTCCATATTGTCGAGCACGGGGAGTATCGCTTTGAGCGTATCCGACTTTGCATCGAAGAATATCGCCTCCCTCTCTTTTGCGCTCCTCTTTCTGAAATTGTCATATTCGGCATAGAGCCTCAGATACTTGTCGTTTGACTCGGCAAGCTCAGCATCCCTTGCCTCAAGCGCCGCCTTCAGCTCTGCAAGCTCCGCGTCCGCCTTCTTGTTCTTTTTCTTGTCCTTTTCCTTCTTACCGCTGTCCTCGGTCTGCTCCGTAGGCTCTGCGGTATCCTGCTTCTTAATTTCCTCCTGCACTTGTGTCTCCTCCGTTCTCTCCTAAAAATCCTTTATCCTCAATAATATCGCTTATACTGTCGCTGAGCTCATTGAGCGTAGCAAGCACCCTCGCGTAATCCATACGCCGCGGTCCTACGACTCCGATGGCTCCGACCGTTCTGCCGTCCTTCTTTATCTGCTTGAAAACTATCGCAGAGTCGCTCATGACCTTTACACTGCTTTCCGAGCCGATAAGGACATTTACATCGTCGCCGTCTGCGCCCCCAGAGACAAGATCAAGTATCTGATCCTTCTCCTCAAAGGTGTTTATTATCTCGCCGAGCTTATTTACATCCGAATACTCGGGGTATTGAAGAAGATGATCAAGTCCGCTGTAATGAAGATCACCGCCGTCGACCTCGCTCATCGTTTCATATACCGCCTTTACCGCCGCATTGACGAGCAGGGCATCATCCCCCGTCGCGCGCTCGAGGCTCATAACGGAGCTGAGCGTTATCTCGTCCGCACAAAGTCCCGTAAGATAAGCGTTCAGAGCCTGTGCAAGCCTTGCAAGCAGCTCCTCCGAGGTGTCAAAGTCAAGCTTTACCCTCTTGGTCTTTATTGCGCCCGTGGAGAGTATCATAACTATCGCAAACTGACGTGAGTCTATCGCAACTATCTCGTATTTGAGCACCTTCACCGAGGGCTGACGGGGCTTTACCGCTATTCCCGTATAGTTCGTGATCTTGGACGCCACTCTCGACGCGACCTCAAGTATCTTGTCAAGCTCGCCCATCTTCAGCCTCAGCACCGAGTTGATCTCCTCGATCTCCTTAGAGGTCATTGCGTAATGCTGAAGGAGCGAATCTACGTAAAATCTGTATCCAAGCTCGCTGGGAACTCTGCCTGCCGAGGTGTGGGGCTGCTCGAGATATCCCATATCCTCAAGCTCTGCCATCTCATTTCTGATCGTGGCTGACGAGCAGGACAGAAGATTGTTCTGAACGATGTATTTCGATCCCACAGGCTCGCCTGCGGCAATATGTGCCTCGACCACCGCCTTGAGTATCTGTTTTTTTCTCTGACTCAGCTCTTTGTCAAATGCACTCATCGTTTTTCCCCTCTCCTTTGATTTTTTAGCACTCTTTTAGGTTGAGTGCCAACTTTCGATAATAATGTACCACTATTTTTCCCTTTTGTCAATAGTTTTTTCGAATTTTTTTAAAAAAATTTATAAAATTTTAGCACTCGATGCTCGAATATTGCGGTTTTGTGATAAAATATCGCCTCACAGCATGATTTTTTACGCAGGATCATTATATTATTAGGGAAAAATTTAATATTACAGATATTTTCTAAATTTATTGACAAAGCGGTATTTTTATGCTATGATAAATCTGTATGCGGAGGCGATGCCTCGGTAATACTCAATAAGCTTATATGGAGGAATAAAAATGACCTGGGGAACCTTCAGCACGCTACACATCATCACGCTCGTTCTGTCGGCGGCGATAAATATAGCACTTTACTTCATTTTGAGAAATCGGACTCGCAGAGTGCAGATAATCACGCTCTTTATACTTTCCTTTGCAGGAGTGGGCGCGATACTGTTCAATCTTCTGACATGGGGCAGTCCGTGGGAATACCTTCCCCTCCACCTCTGCTCGCTCAACGCCATGCTCCTTCCTGTCGCGGTGCTGACGAGAAACAAGAAGATCTGCAATCTCCTGCTCCTCTGGTCGCTCGGCGCGTATATCGCACTGATACTCAACTACACAATGAGCGGTGCGGAGATATTCAGCTGGACGTTTTTCTTCTACTACTTCCCCCACACGCTCGAGGCGGGTATACCGATCCTGCTCTTTGCGCTCGGTCTTGTAGATAGAGATCATAAGACGATAAAGTCCACACTTATTGCAACCTTTGTTTCCTATACAATAATACACTTTATAAATCTGGCGATCAATTCCGCAGGCTTTATCAACCCCGAGGGGGAGAAGATAGTTGTCAACTATATGTTCTCGCTCTCACCGACAAATCCCTTCCTTAAGTTCCTTTGGGGTATCTGGGCGACTATTACGTCGGTATTGCCCTTCGCCATAGGTCCCGAATACTTCTATATATCACTCGCACTCCCCATCGTTCTTCTCTACCTCGGCTGGTGGTATCTGCCCGAGCTCCTTGACGCAAGGAGAAGAAGAAAGATATTCAAATCCAAGCTCGACGCCGTGGACGAGTTCTACGATGAGTATGAGGAGGAATACACCGAGGAGATAATCAATAGAAAGTAAGTAAAATAAAATACCGCACTGCCACGAGCAGCGGATGCTTGCTTTTGAAAAAAAATATGAAATAATTTGAAATTGGGTATTGACAAATCCGTGATTATCTATTATAATGGATAAGTCCACGGAGGCATAGCTCAGTTGGTTAGAGTACTTGCTTGACATGCAAGGGGTCGCAGATTCGAGTTCTGCTGTCTCCACCAAAAAAGCACATTGCGAAAGCAATGTGCTTTTTTATCAACGGCGCAGCCGTTGTATGTAATCAGCCGCAGGCTGAATGTAATCAGCGGC
>CAYPRM010000062.1:0-3956 GCA_964413365.1 uncultured Lachnospiraceae bacterium
CTTTATGTGCCCGCAATCGTCTGATTTACTCAATAATATTATTATACCATAAAACCGAACACTTGTCAAGCAAAATATTTTTACCGACATAATATAATTATTTTACCGATATACTTGATTTTCCCAAAAAAACATGATAAAATATATATGTATATGCGGTATTATTCCGTGTGGCAATTCTGCGATCAGGAGGAAAAAATATGAAGGAGCTTGACAGGCTCGGGTTAGGCTGCATGGGTATGTCTCGGCGTCGAAATCCCGAAAATTCAATAAAAACAATCCACGCCGCTCTCGACAGTGGAATCACGCTATTCAACACGGGCGAATTTTACAACTCGGGAGAAAGCGAGATGATAGTTGGTGAGGCTTTACGCGGTGTAAGGAGGGACAGTTATTTTCTCTCTGTAAAGTTCGGAGTTCTTCCGCTTCCGGGCGGCGGTATATACGGGCTTGATGCTTCTCCGTTTAATATCAAGGCGCATCTTGCCTATTCCCTCTCCCGTCTCGGATTGGATCACGTTGATCTCTATCAGCCTGCACGTCAGGACACGGAGATACCCGTTGAGGAGATCGTCGGCGAGATATCAAGGCTCGTAGAAGCAGGATATGTACGTCATATCGGTCTTTCGATGGTCGATGCGGAGACGCTTCGCCGTGCGTGTGCGGTACACCCGATACACACAGTTGAGATGTCATATTCCCTCATTGACAGGGGCATTGAAAAGGAGCTTATCTCCACGGCGGCGGAGCTCGGTGTCAAGGTTCTCGCCTTTGGAACGGTCGGCCACGGACTTCTCACGGACAGTGCGCTCAACGTCGATACGAGCGATCCGCGCATGGCTCGGGGAATGCTCTCACCGATGCACGTGCAGACCAATCTGCCGATGCTACGCGCTCTTAAGGAGATCGCGGACGAAAAACACGTCAGTCTCTCACAGCTTGCGCTCGCGTGGTCGCTGGCAAAGTACGACAACGTTCAGACTCTTATCGGAACGACGAGCCCTGAGCACCTGCAAGGTGCGATAGATGCGCTGAGCATCGACCTTACGCCCGAGGACATCGTTCGCATAGAGGCGGCGATCCCTGCGGACAAGGTCAGCGGCAGAGGAATGAGAAGCTTCCGCTTCACTAACGGAAGAATGACTCAAATATGATCTTATATAACCTCAAAAGCTCCCATTACGGGAGCTTTTTGGTTAGGCTAAAGGTATCTCTCGCCGTTATCGGGGAGAATGAGGACGATATTTTTGGCGTTATACTCTATTTCGTTGGCAAGGCGAATTGCGGCGGCAAGGACTGCGCCTGACGAGATCCCGACGAGCAAGCCCTCGTGTCTTACAAGCTCCCTGCAGGCGAGCGTTGCCTCGTCATCATCTACGGTGAGGACATTTTTTATCATTTTTTCGTCGTAGAGCGGTGGCAAAAATCCCGAGCCGATGCCTGCTATCCCATGTTTGCCGCTCCTACCCTGCGTTATCACGGGTGAGCGTGCAGGCTCGACGCCGATGATATTTGTCGCTCTGCCGCGGAAATATTCCGCGATCCCTTGTGCGGTCGCGCCCGTTCCGATGCCGCAGACCACGGCGTCGACCTTTCCCGAAAGCGCCCTATCGAGCTCGGGTGCGGTGGTACGGACATGTGCGAGAACGCCGTCGCGATTATTGAACTGATCGGTATAGAGGGCGGTGCCTTCCGCAATTTGCCGTGCCGTCTCGCGCGCCTCGGTCATACCCCCGACGGCAGAGGTCAAAACAAGCTCCGCACCGTATGCTCTTATCAACTCCATTCTGCGTCGAGACATATTCTCGGGCATGACTATCCGCGCACCGTAGCCGTATATGGCGCAGATCGCCGAGAGGGCTATCCCCATATTTCCCGAGGTCGCCTCGACTATTTCACCCCCGAATACCAGTTCCCCACGTGCTCTCGCACCGTCAATAATGCCAAGTGCCGCGCGGTCCTTGAGCGAGCCGAAGGGATTGAAATATTCAAGCTTCGCATAGAGCCTCGCACAAAGACCGTATGCACACTCAATCCCCCTCAGACGCACCGTCGGTGTATTTCCTATATACTCGAGCACGGACATTCTATTTTCTCCTTTTCCGAAATAAAAATATGCATCAAAATTCATTTTTACTATTGAAAATGCACGGATAATATGCTACAATATACTAAACAATCTTAAGAATTCGATTTTGGAGATATATTATATAATGAGAACGATCAGGATCATGGCAGTCATAGCGGCTGTTTTACTATTATTTTGCATCGGCGGCACGATAACGCTCGTTCTGCTTCCCGAGGGCAAGCAGACCACCACGACCGCCAAGCCCGATGTACCCATCGTCTCCCCCGTTGAGACGGTCATACTCCCCGAAACGGCGGACGCAGGGCAGGATTATATCGACAAGCTTTATTTTATCGGCGATTCCACAACATACCACTTCTTCAAGGGTGGCATCGATCGCTCACACCTCATCGTACCCGACAGTCTGACTCTCCAGCTCTCCTCCTCGACTCTCGACGAGCTTGACCTCGAGAAAAGGCTGGCTGACGTGAAGCCCGAGATCATTATTATCACGGTCGGAGTCAACGGTGCGGATCTCTTTACCGAACAGAGGTACAAGACCTTCTACAAAAAGCTCATTCACGGCATTCGTGAGATATCACCCGACACTACTGTGATCCTTCAGTCCGTCTTTCCCGTTACCGCCGATTATAGCGCGGCGCACGAGGGCGTTATCACGAATGGCGGCATCGACAGGCTCAATGAATGGGCTAAGGAGATCGCACTCGACGAGGGGCTACGATATCTCGATACACAGTCGATCCTCAAGGATGCGAACGGTGCGCAGATCCCACGGTACGGCGAGGATGACGGCGTTCACATGAATGCCGAGGCATACGAGAAAATAGTTGAATACATAAGAACGCACGCGGTGGAATGAGCTGCGGCAGAACGGAGAAAATTATGAAAAATATGAGAAATTTTAAGAAAACGGTCGCGATCCTCGCACTTCTCCTTGCACTATCCCTGCTCGCGTCGTGCACCGAGAGCTACATAGACACCGTTTCTCCAAGGGATCTTCTGCAGGTCGGTCTTTCGGCGGTCGATGGATTCGGAGATGCGAGATTTGAGGATGAGGATTTTATACTTGAGATCACCTCGGATACACTCGATTGCCTTGTGGATTTTCAGGTCGTTACCGCTAAGGATGCCAAAAATATCAACGAGATCGGCATCTTCCGTGCTAAGGACGGCAAGGCGAGCGAGCTGAAGCCCTACATCGACGCCTACGTCGAGGGTATGCAAAAGACCTACCGCGCGATGGACTACTTCCCCGAGGAGGTCGAAAAAATTGATAATGCCACTGTTAAGGTATTCGGAAATTACGTCGTTTATACCTTCCTCGGCGAGGTCAATACCGATGCATTCTACTCTGCTGTTGAGAGTGCGGTAAAAAAATAATAGCATACTTCGGAGGAAAAATCAAAAAACGGATACCTTATGGTATCCGTTTTTTGATTTTATACTGCGAAAGGCAACGCCCCAAACTGCCGAATAGGTAATACCATAGATTTAGGTAGAGCGTATTCCAAATCTAAGTTGCGAAATTAGCAAAAGAAAAGCACCGCGTATGCGGTGCATTTCTTATGGCTCCCCTTTTTGGACTTGAACCAAAGACCCCCTGATTAACAGTCAGGTGCTCTAACCAACTGAGCTAAAGAGGAATAATTAAGCAGGAAGCGACTGTGCGACTTCCTGCTATGTGTCGGCTATGACCTATCTTCCCGGTCCGTCTCCAGACAAGTATTTTCGGCACTGCAGAGCTTAACTTCTGTGTTCGGAATGGGTACAGGTGGACCCTCTGCGTTAAAATAACCGACTTTGTGTCAGCGTTGACCTATCTTCCCGGTCCGTCTCCAGACAAGTATTTTCGGCACTGCAGAGCTTA
>CAYPRM010000062.1:4056-4326 GCA_964413365.1 uncultured Lachnospiraceae bacterium
ACTTCTGTGTTCGGAATGGGTACAGGTGGACCCTCTGCGTTAAAAACACTGACTTTCGCAAGACTCCCTAAAGAGTTCGGGGCCTCGATCGGAAGCTTCCTTCCGTGGTGCACCTTCGGGGACTCGAACCCCGGACCCACTGATTAAGAGTCAGTTGCTCTACCAGCTGAGCTAAAGGTGCATTTCCCTTCCGGTACCGTCTTGCTCAATACTCAAAGCTGAGCATTGAAAACCGAACAAAGTAGAAAGTATGAGAGCTGAAACTCAAGA
>CAYPRM010000063.1:0-4296 GCA_964413365.1 uncultured Lachnospiraceae bacterium
GATTACTTAAGGGCTAATCTGAAAGAAAAACCTGATATTATAATAGGAGGTCCTCCGTGTCAAGGCTTTTCTATTTGCACAAAAAATGCAGGAGATCCTAAAGATCCACGAAATTCGTTGTTTACGGAATTTATAAGAATGGCTCGGATATTTGCTCCTTCAGTAATGGTGATGGAAAATGTCCCGAACATTGTAAAAGCAAAAACTAAAAGTGGCGAAAAAGTTGTAGACATCATAAAAGTTGAATTTGAGAAGCTTGGTTATCATGTCAATCATTCGATATTAACTGCAAGTGACTATGGTGTACCACAAATGAGACAGCGTTTCGTTCTGGTTGCATCTAAAAATGCGTTGGAGCATCCTTTCCCAAAGAAAACGCATTACGTTCAAGATCGCTCTGATGGACAAATTACAATATTTGATTTGGAAGAAAACGGATTGAAAAGATGCCCTACACTGTGGGAAGCAATATCTGATTTACCGGAAATAGAAGCTAGAGAAGGAGCAGAAGAAATGGATTATTCTAAATCTGCTCAAAATGCCTATCAAGAATGGTGTAGAACTGGCTCTGAAAAATTGCATAATCACTTGGCAATGAAGCACACCAAGCGATTAGTGGAAAGATTTGCAACTATGACATGGGGACAATCAGTGTCTGATATTACAGATGAAAGACTCAAACAGAGAAAGAGAAACGGCAATGGTGAAGTCTCTGACTCCCCGTACGATCAGAATAACCGTAGAATGCACCCTAATCGAATTTGTCATACAATTACTGCGACATTTTATGGAAACTTTGTTCATCCGTACAAAAACAGAAACTTTACCGCAAGAGAGGGTGCTAGAATCCAATCATTTCCTGACCACTATGTGTTTTTGGGAAAACCTACTGTAGTAAGTAAAAAGCTACTTATGAAAGAGGGCAGAACCGGAGAAGCATATCTTTGTCAGTATAGCCAAATAGGAAATGCAGTTCCGCCGTTAATGGCAAAGGCGATTGCTGAAAACATACTGAAACAGATGAAATGGACAAAGGAGGAACACTAGTAATGAGTGTGTATGTACATGGTGACAACATTTTACAAAAAGAGAATCATCCTTCTAAATATAGAGATGACACGTCAAAACAATATCTTGTAGAAATCAGGGCAAAATACGAAGAATGGAAGGCTGCTAATTTGGCAATTAGTGGACCAGTTCGAGAGTGCAGAGAAACAGATGAAAAAACGATTGCCGAGAGAGTTAGACTGTTCAATGAATATAAGGATTTTTTGGATCAGCAGCATTATGCAGAACACTTTGATTCTCGCTCCAATCTGCACTCATCAGCTCTTGAAGAATTTATGTATTTTCTTTTTAGGGATTTGACCAAGGATTATTCTGAACACGCTCTCATTGGAAAATCCCATGCATTCAAGGATATTTTCTTCCGAAGTGCAAATTACATAAGTATGGTTACTTCTCCTAATACTTTTGTAGAAAAGAAGGATCATGATTTTGTAATAGGTTCTACTATTAATGCACGTTTTCAGTGTGAGGGCATGAAAACCGTCGATAGTGTGAGTTTTGATATGCCAGCTGTTGCTATCGAATGTAAGACCTATTTGGATAAAACGATGCTAGAAGGGGCTTCTACGGCAGGAGAACAACTGAAAAGTCGAAATCCTAATGCAATGTACATCGTTGTGGCAGAGCGCTTAAAGTTGACGGAAGCTGTTAACTTGAAAAAGTACAAGGTTGATCAGATTTATGTTTTGCGCAAGCAAAAGAATACCGACCGAGAATATCGTTACCTCGAGGGATATGTAGCTAATCCTATCTATCCAGACGTGGTTTGGCACCTTTTTACGACGGTCAGAGACTATCTCGAAACAGATTGGCATGGTATGATTGCGGATGGAATAGAGCGAGGCTATTTGATTTAATATATAAAATCTTTCGCAGGCAATCCATGTATAAATGGATTGTCTGCGTCTATATTTGAGGTTTTGAAGGTGAGGTGCAAAATGTACGATTACAAGAAATCTAAAGAAGCGGTAGAGTTGATATTGGTTTCACCAACCAAAATCGTTGAAAAGGATAATATTCCATCTTCAGATTCTGAGTTTACTTATGAAAATGGAATTAAAGCGTGGGTTGGTGCCTTGTTTGTAGACATTGTGGATTCAAGCAAGCTATTCCAGTCTCCCAATGAAGATACAGCTCGTATTATCAGGAGTTTTTGCTCGGAGATTATTTCAATTCTAAAAGATGATGGTAATTATCGAGAAATCGGTATCAGAGGAGATTGTGTGTACTGTATTTATAATGCCCCTTACCAAACTGATTTGGTAGATATATTTCGTCATGCATATCGAATCAATTCCTTTATGAGTATGCTTAATAAGTTGCTTAAAAAGAATGGTTACTCTGCTGTTAGAGCTGGCATAGGTCTGGGGTGTAGTCAGGAATTAATTATTAAGGCAGGTCAAAGTGGTAGCGGTATTAATGATAAAATATGGATTGGAAAAGCAGTTGTAGATGCAGCACACCTATCGGATGTTGCTAATAGGAATGGAATTTCCCCTATTACAATGAGTCCTTTGTTCTATGATAATGTTATAGAGCATTTATGTAAGGAAAATGAGAAATATAAATCGTGGATCAGCGCTCATACTTCTGGTTATTACGGTAGCGTTGATTATTACCACTGTAGTATAATAGAAACTGGTTTTGATAAATGGATTGAGGAGAATATCTGATATGTCAGCGATTACAGAAGAAAAAGAAAACAACAAAGTGCTATCCGTAGCAGAAGATATTGAATATAAAATCGAAATTGCAACTCAAACTCTTGATCGCAATATTGGCTTTGTTACAAATTGCGATAATAAAACATCTATTGCCTTAGCCACATTCGGGGTGCTTCTCGCAATCATTCTCACGAATGAAGGTTTGAACGAGATATTTAATATTGTGAAAGTATGTATTGCAACCAAGACTTTCTGTAGCATACTCTATTTGCTTTGTTTTGCGGGAGCGATTTTCTTTATGGTATTGGGAATGTTCAACCTTGGTAGTGTGTTGGTCGCGAAAACCTCAGAAGAAGCGATTGGACGAAAAGATGAGAACTCTCGCATCTTCTTTGTCGGAATAAGAAAAAATGGTGCCTACAATGCTTATTATCAGAAATTCTGTGCGATGAGTAAGGAAGATATCCTAAGCGACTTGATTGAGCAGATATACATAAATGCTGATATTGCATCTATCAAATATGCAACATATAATCGGGGGCTTAGACGCACAATCGAAGGATTCGTTTTCTTCGTTGTGTTCCTACTTATTGGAATTTATATTTATTGAGGAGGATGCCATGGCGACATATGATTACAGGAAAGGCAAGGAACGAGTAGAAGCAATATTAGATAATGAGCTAACTGTCATAGAACAAAATGAACTGCCGATCGATGATGCGTTTACTTTTTCTAATGGTTATTACAGTTGGGTGACAGGAATCTTTGTAGACATTAGAGATTCTTCGGAATTATTCGCAGATGAAGACAAGGAAAAGGTATCTAAAGTTATTCGTAGTTTTACATCAGAAATTATTGAGATTCTACGTAAAGATGAAAATCTAAGGGAAATTGGAATTAGAGGAGACTGCGTGTATGCAATATACACCACCCCATTGAAAGACGATATTTATGAGTTAGCGGATAAAACATTTTGGATAAATACATATATAAAAATGTTAAACAAACTTTTATCCAATCGTTCACTTCCCAAAATAAATGTTGGAATTGGAATGTCAACAGCACAAGAACTTGTTGTAAAAGCTGGAAGAAAAGATGTCGGAATAAACAGCAAAGTGTGGATTGGAAAAGCTGTAACACGAGCATCTAATTTTTCTTCTTTGGGGAACAAAAATGGTAATTCAGCATTAGTTTATTCAAGTTGTAGTTATAGCAATTTTATTAACAAATTACAAGAGCGGAATTCTGAGAAAGATGTAAAAGCGTGGTTTACATGCCATTCTGATGAAGGGGATGGAATATATTACACGGCTGACATTGTAAAATCCGATTTTGATAAATGGATTTCGAATGGAATGAAAGATTAAAATTAGCCGAGCAGTGGATAGTTATTCGGCTAATCATTTTTGCTATTATCTTTCAATGACTTTAAGTATTATTCTAAAAATTGGCATCAAATTGTTTTGAAATATTAGGTTATCAAACTTTTTTGGGGGGGGAGTGGATGTTATTTGCGAGGAAAATATGCGGGTGTCCAGAGGGATGCAATCCCTTGGCTCTGGGT
>CAYPRM010000064.1:0-4115 GCA_964413365.1 uncultured Lachnospiraceae bacterium
GACATCGACTACGGCTTCTGGGAAGCTAACACGACCTACGGTAAGATCGGCGTAAAGGTTTGGATCTACAGAGGCGAGGTCCTCAATGAGGTAAACCGCCCTGCAGTAAAGAGCAATCGCGGCGATCGCCCTGCTCGCAGAGACAACAGAAACGGCGACCGCAGACCGAGGAACGGTGGCAACAGAGCTCCCAGAGAAGGAGGACGCAAAAATGTTAATGCCTAAAAGAGTAAAATTCCGCAGAGTACAGCGCGGAAGACTTAAGGGTAAGGCAAGCCGCGGAAACAAGGTTACCAACGGTAGCTACGGCCTTGTCGCTCTTGAGCCTGCTTGGATCACAAGCAATCAGATAGAGGCTGCCCGTATCGCTATGACGCGTTACATCAAGCGTGGCGGTCAGGTATGGATCAAGATCTTCCCTGACAAGCCTATCACAGAGAAGCCCGCTGAAACTCGAATGGGTTCAGGTAAGGGCTCACCCGAGTATTGGGTAGCAGTAGTTAAGCCCGGTAGGGTTATGTTTGAGATGGACGGAGTTGCTGAGGACGTAGCTAAAGAGGCTATGCGTCTTGCTTCTCACAAGCTTCCTATCAAATGTAAGTTCGTAACGAAGGAAGAGGAGGTATAAGCCGTGAAAATTGCAGAAATCAGAAATATGACCTCCGAGCAGCTTGAGGCAAAGCTCAAGGAGCTCAAGGACGAGCTTTTCAGACTTCGCTTCCAGAACGCGATCCGCCAGCTTGACAACCCCCACAAGATCTCGGACGTCAAGAAGGACATCGCTCGCGTAATGACAGTTCTTCAAGAGAAGAATGCTTAAGGAGGAATGAGTCATGACAGAAAGAAACCTTAGAAAGACCAGAGTGGGCGTCGTTATCAGCGACAAGATGGATAAGACCATCGTGGTTGCAGTACAGGATAACGTAAAGCACCCCATCTACGGTAAGATCATTAAGAGAACCCTGAAGCTCCACGCTCACGACGAAGAAAACGCGTGCCGCGTCGGCGACAAGGTCGAAGTAATGGAAACAAGACCTCTTTCCAAGACAAAGAGATGGAGACTTGTTGAAATTATCGAAAAGGCTAAGTAATTTAACCTTTAGTCAGTAAAAATCAAATCATTAATCGCGAAATTACAGTAAATACGACTGGATCGTATTGAAAACAGGAGGAACGCAAAAGTGATTCAGCAGCAAACAATTTTAAAGGTTGCCGATAACACGGGCGCTAAGGAGATCATGTGCATCCGCGTGCTTGGCGGTACTGCTCGCAGATATGCTAATATCGGCGACGTTATCGTAGCGTGCGTTAAGAAGGCTACTCCCGGCGGCGTTGTTAAGAAGGGCGAGGTAGTTAAGGCAGTTGTTGTAAGAAGCAAGAAGGGCCTTAAGAGAGCCGATGGCTCCTACATTAAATTCGATGAGAACTCAGCAGTTATCATCAAGGACGACAAAAACCCCAGAGGTACTCGTATCTTTGGCCCGGTAGCAAGAGAGCTTCGTGAGAAGGATTATCTCAAGATCCTTTCTCTCGCTCCCGAAGTACTTTAATAGGAGGTATCAGACATGTCTAAATTGCATATTAAAAAGGATGATACCGTAGTAGTGCTTTCCGGCGACTCCAAGGGAGTCAAGGGCAAGATCATTGACGTATCCGTTAAAGAGGGTAAGGTATTGGTAGAGGGCGCTAATATCGTTCACAAGCACGTTAAGCCCCGCAAGCAGGGAGAGGCAGGCGGTATCGTTGATACCGAGGGTGCGATCTATGCATCGAAGGTCGCTCTCTATTGCCCCAAGTGCGATCGCGGTGTTCGTGTAAAGCACAGCATCGTTGACGGCAAAAAGGTCCGCGTTTGTGCAAAATGCGGCACAGAGCTTTGATAAGGAGGGAAAAAGACAATGGCAAGACTTAGAGATATGTACAAGGCCGAGGTTGCTCCCGCACTTATGAAGAAATTCGAGTATTCGAGCGTTATGCAGATACCCAAGCTTGATAAGATCGTTATCAACGTTGGTGTAGGCGACGCAAAGGACAACTCCAAGGCTATCGACAACGTTATCAATGACGTTAGTATCATTTCCGGTCAGAAGGCAGTTCCCACGTATGCAAGAAAGTCCGTTGCGAATTTCAAGCTCAGACAGGGAATGAAGATCGGTGTTAAGGTTACTCTCAGAGGCGACAAGATGTATGAGTTCCTTGATAGACTCTTCAACTTCGCACTCCCCAGAGTACGTGACTTTAAGGGTATCAACCCCAACGCCTTCGACGGCAGAGGAAACTATGCGCTCGGACTTAAGGAGCAGCTCATATTCCCCGAGATCGAGTACGACAAGGTCGAGAAGATCCGCGGTATGGATATCTGCTTCGTAACGACCGCAAACACAGATGAAGAAGCAAGAGAGCTCCTCAAGCTTATGGGCGCTCCCTTCGCTAAGAACTAAGGAGGAACGATAGAATGGCAAAGAAGGCTATGATTCTTAAGCAGCAGAAGGCTCAGAAGTATTCCACTCGTGAATACAACCGTTGCAAGATCTGCGGTCGTCCCCATGCTTACCTCCGTAAGTTCGGTATCTGCCGTATCTGCTTCCGTGAGCTCGCTTACAAGGGCGAGATCCCCGGAGTAAGAAAGGCAAGCTGGTAAGCAGCTTACTATACTCACGCTCGGGCTTGTCCCGAGACGTGAGGAAATCGGTTATAAAACCGCTCCAAACTATCGGAAGGAACAAAATATCATTGTTTACCACCGATATGCCGCCGATGTATCTCGGCAGCAAGAATAATTAACTTGCATATAAGGAGGATTTTAGTTATGCAAATGTCAGATGTAATTGCAGATATGCTGACAAGAATCAGAAATGCTAACGACGCAAAGCATGCGACCGTTGACATTCCTGCTTCCAACATGAAGAAGTCAATCGCAGACATTCTCGTTGAGGAGGGCTATGTAAAGGGCTATCAGGTCATCGAGGATGGAAAGCAGGGCGTTATCAGAGTAACGCTTAAGTACACGCCCACAAAGCAGAAGGTCATCAACGGCATCCGCCGCGTATCCAAGCCCGGTCTTAGGATCTATGCAGGATATGAGGATATGCCCAAGGTAATGAATGGCCTCGGCACAGTTATCGTTTCCACTTCTAAGGGTCTTATGACCGACAAGAAGGCACGTGCACAGAAGATCGGCGGCGAGATCATCGCCTTCGTATGGTAATGTAATAGGAGGTACTGAAAATGTCAAGAATCGGAAGAATGCCTATTACTGTTCCTGCAGGTGTAACGGTAACGGTCGGCGAGAACAATTATGTAACAGTTAAGGGTCCTAAGGGCACGCTCGAGCAGCAGCTCAGCAGCCGCATGAGCATCGCTCAGAACGGTAACGAGATCATCGTCAGCCGCCCCACGGACGACAAGGAAGACAGAAGCCTGCACGGTCTTACAAGAGCGCTTCTTAACAATATGGTCGTCGGAGTAACGACGGGCTATTCCAAGAAGCTCGAGGTCGTAGGCGTTGGTTATAGGGTTGCTATGCAGGGCAATAAGCTCGTGCTTAACCTTGGATATTCTCATCCCATCAACGTTGAGACTCCCGCAGATCTTAAGATCGAAACACCCGATGCTAACACTATTATCGTGAGTGGTGCAGACAAGCAGGCTGTAGGACAGCTTGCAGCGGTCATCAGAAGCAAGAGACCTCCCGAGCCCTATCATGGCAAGGGTGTCAAGTACTCTGATGAGCACATCCGCCGTAAGGCCGGTAAGACCGGTAAATAATGAAAGGAGTGGAGAAAGATGGTATCAAGAAAGGATAGAAATCAGGCTCGTCTTAAGAGACATACAAGAGTCAGAGGTAAGATCTCCGGTACGGCAGAGCGTCCCCGCCTTGCTGTTTACCGTTCCAATGCCAACATCGTTGCTCAGATCATTGACGACGTTGCAGGTACGACATTAGTTTCCGCTTCCACTCTTGAAAAGGATTTCGAGGGTAACGGCGGTAACAAGGTCGCAGCAAGAGCGGTCGGTAGAACGATCGCAGAAAGAGCAAATGCTAAGGGTATCACCGAGGTCGTATTCGACAGAGGCGGCTATCTTTATCACGGACGTGTATCGGAATTGGCTGA
>CAYPRM010000065.1:0-3961 GCA_964413365.1 uncultured Lachnospiraceae bacterium
ATCTCTCCCTAGTGTATTCGTTTTTCAAAAGGGTGTCAATTCTTTTGGGAAAATGGGAAGGAAATGGGGAGGAAAATGGTGGTTTTTCATAAATTAAGTTTTTGATTTGTATATAGAACTGTGATATACTAGCATAATTAAAAGAGAGGCGACGGATCATATGAATCATTGGAAATATGCTGAATTGGAAATTGGGCATGAAGAAAAATTTTGTATTACCGTAACGGAAGACATGATGCAGAGGTTTTACCGGATAACAGGCGATAGCAATCCACTACATAGGGATCCTGCGTTTGCCCTTGAAAAGGGATTTTCATCTCAAGTAGTGTATGGAATGTTGACGGCAAGTTTTTTGTCTACATTGGCGGGGGTTTATTTGCCGGGAGAGAACAGCCTTATCCATGAAGTACAGACCAAATTTGTAAAGCCGGTATTTGTCGGAGACAGTCTGGAGATTTGTGGCGTGGTTGAGGAACGCAATGATTTGTTTAAACAGATAACGATCAAAGTACAGATGGTGAATCAAAAGGGGGAAAAGGTACTTCGCGGAAAGATGAAAGTAGGTGTATTGGATGAATAAGAAATATTTGATCATGGGTGCTTCATCCGATGTGGGAATGGCATATATACAGTATCTGCTCACATTAAATGAGCCTGTCACTGTATTGGCACATTACCGGACGATGAATGAAACCTTTGCCCAAATATGCGAAAGTAAGTCAGAGGTTAGTATTATTCCGTTACAGGCGGATTTGACCAGAGAAGATGAATTAGATAATATGCTTCAACATATTAAGAATTCCCACAGCGATCTGACCCATATCCTTCATTTGCCGGCTGAAAAATTAGAGTATTGCAAAATCAAACAGATCAATTGGGAAAAGATGGAGCAGGATTTTAAAATCCAGATTCTTTCTTTAGGAAAGGTATTGCAAGCTTTTCTTCCACAGATGGCAAAGCGTAGATTTGGAAAAGTTGTAGTGATGCTTTCCAGTGTTACGCTGGGCATGCCTCCCAAATTTATGACTTCCTATGTGGTAAATAAGTACGCTTTATTGGGATTAATGAAAAGTGCTGCAATGGAATATGGAGACAAGGGAGTTACGGTTAATGGCATTTCTCCTAATATGATGGAAACAAAATTCTTGCAGAATGTGGATGAAAGGCTGGTAGAAATGACGGCGGCATCCAGCACTTTGCAACGCAATGTTAAAATAGATGAAGTGATTCCGGTCATACAATTGCTTATGTCGGATGATTCAATTTGCATGAATGGAACCAATATCAATTTATCAGGTGGAGATCGATAATGCTGTTTAATTCCTACGTTTTTATTTTGCTTTTTCTACCGTTGGCTTTGGTTGGCTATTTTTCCATAAACTATTGTCAAAAATATCAGTTTGCACTGTTTTTTTTGTGTTGCATGTCGCTTTGGTTTTATGCATACTTTAATCCCCGATACCTCATTTTGATAGGGGCAAGTATTATATTAAATTATGTTTTGAGTCGGCTGATCATGCGGGGGAAAACGGTAAAATTAAAGAAAACGCTTGCTATAATAGGTGTAATGGGCAACCTTGCGGGCATTTTCTATTTCAAATACCTTGATTTTTTTATTTCTAATATAAATGAACTGTTTAGCAAAGATTTTACGTTGACTAATATTGTGCTTCCATTGGGAATTAGTTTTTTCACCTTTCAGCAGATTTCGTATCTGGTGGACAGTTATAAAGGCGAAGTGCCGGAGTATAGTTTTTTGGAGTATGCGGTTTTTGTTACTTTTTTTCCACAATTAGTTGCGGGACCGATTGTAACACATGATGAAATAATACCACAGTTTAAAAACTTGAATAATCGCAAAATTAATTATGAGAATCTGTGTGTTGGATTATATTCTTTTTCGATGGGACTGGCAAAAAAAGTATTGTTGGCGGATTCATTATCAAGAATTGTCAATGCCGGGTATGATGATATCATAATGTTAGATTCTACCAATGCCATATTGGTTATGTTGGCGTACAGTTTACAATTGTATTTTGATTTTAGTGGTTATTCCGATATGGCAGTGGGACTGGGAAAAATGTTTAATATTGATATCCTTGTAAACTTTGATTCCCCATTTAAAGCTAAAAATGTAGCTGATCTGTGGAATCGCTGGCACATTTCTTTAAATCGTTTTTTGATCCGATATGTGTATATTCCATTGGGAGGAAGCAGGAAGGGCAAGGGACGCACGTACATCAATATAGTGATTGTTTTTTTTCTTAGTGGGTTGTGGCATGGAGCAAATTGGACGTTTGTGTTTTGGGGTATATTGAATGGAGTTGCGGTTGTGATATATAGACTGACTCAAAAATATTGGGACAGGCTGCCACAGGCAGTAAATACCGGAATCACTTTTCTGGTATTTAATCTGACGTTTGTTTATTTTCGGGCAGAGAGTATTCAGGAAGGCAATTTGTTTTTGGGACAAGTTTTTGATTTACATTTTGGAAGAATACTGCCGAAAGTGTATGAGTCAATAGAGGGATTGTTGGAAATAAGGATAATAACGAGGCTGATACCGCATGAAATATTAACTTTTTTTCCGGAAATTTTATTATGCAGTGTTATCGTAATAGGAACTTTTGCAGTGTTTGCGATGAAGAATACGCAGGAAAAAGTAAAAGAAGGAGTAGTGAATAAGAAGAGGCTGATAACTACGTGGCTCATGTTAACATGGAGCGTTCTTACTTTTTCGGGTGTAAGCGAATTTCTATATTTTAATTTTTAATTGTTTGGCAGGAGATTGGAAATGAATCCCAAAAAACCAAAATGCTGGTTTATAATATGTCTTGCGGCAGTGATTGTCACATTAGCAATATGTGCAACTGCCACGGTTATAATAGACCCTTATTTTCACTACCATAAACCTTTAGAGGGAGTATCATACCGGTTAAGAGAAGAGAGATATACAAATGCAGGTATTGTGAAAAACTATGATTATGATGCTGTGATCGTGGGAACGTCCATGGTTAAGAATTTTAAGACATCCCAAATGGATGCGTTGTTTGGGGTAAAGTCTGTGAAAACACCGATTCCGGGCGGATTATATGGTGATATACGGGAAATATTGAGCCTTTCATTTGCTAAAACGGAAAAACCGGAAGTTGTATTTATCAGTTTGGATTCTGATAGAATGGTGAAAAAATATGATGAAAAAAATGATGATATGGTACCGTACTATCTTTATGACGAAAATTGGTTTAATGATGCGGAATATGTTCTAAATAAAGATATTTTGATTCGGGATGTTCTTGCTGCTGGGATCCGTACGATGCATGGGACTCCTTCCATGACGTTGGATGAGTATTCCTCGTTTGATACGAAAACCGGTAAAGATGCGGTCTTGTCGCAATATTCCCGACCGGAGCAGGTGAAAGAGAATATACATGCATCACAAGAAAAAATCAGTATGGCAACGGAGAATATAGCGTATAATCTGGAGTATTTTGTTAAAAAGTATCCCGATACCAGATTTGTTTTTTGTGTTCCGCCTTACAGCATGATTTATTGGGACAAACAGTATCGCGCAGGTGAATTGTTAGCGGAGTTAGAGATAAAACAGATGGTTTTGGAGAAAGTGATGAAGTATTCCAATGTGGAGGTGTATTGCTTTAATGAAAAGGAAGATTGGATTACGGATCTGAACCATTATATTGATGATATTCATTATGATGCTGCAATCAGTGAGCAGATATTACAGTATATTGCAAACGGAGAGTATCGTCTGACACCGGATGATTTATCCTCTCATATAGAAAAAGAGAAAAATTTTCTTATGAATTATCCTTATGACAATTATTTTAGAGAATAGATGTTAATAATGCCTATTAGGTAATGCGCAATCAAAAAGGAATGTGATGATGAAAGAATTAACGTATCCATTTGACAGTGAATATATTTTAAAAAAATCCAAACG
>CAYPRM010000066.1:0-3853 GCA_964413365.1 uncultured Lachnospiraceae bacterium
CTGAAAACTATGTATCGTTCCTGTTTGAATGGTGACGTTATTCGGCAATTTGATAGGCGTAATGAGTTTGTCTATTAATGTTGCTTGCGTTTTGTATGGAGATATTATGCCGATTGAAAAATTCTCCGTCGGATTTGCTGCGGCGATGAGTTTCGACAGATAAATAGCAAACTCATGCGCGAATATTGCCGAATACACGTGATACGGGCTCGTTTTCAATCTTTTAGACTTGTATACGCTTTCGTACTTTTTCACTGGAAACTCTATCATATTCATCGTTCCGTATTTGAACTTATTTTGAATATTCAAATCTCTTTGGTCGTTTTTAGAGCGTGCGTGATTGAGCAATCCACCGTATGCAAAATCGCTAAACAACTTTCCTATTGCCGGCACACTTCTATACTGCGTTGTCAAGAGCGTAACGTTATAATCGTGCGGTTCGGTGTGTGGATCTGAAAAACTGTTCAGTCCGACCATAGTGAATATATTCTCATTTTGCCATTCTGCGACCTCTACAATCGGTTCGATTTGCAACGGATCACCCGCTATAATGAATTTTTTGGGCTTCTTTTTATATAGCGGGTATATCAGGTTTACCAACGGAACCATAGATGCTTCGTCGATTACAATATAATCCCATTGATGATCGCACAGTTTATGTTTTGTAATGCCCTTCATAAAATAGTCGTAAGGGAATCGTGCTATCGTCGTGATCACAACGCACTTATCATACTCGTTGAGATCCACCGTTCTTTCTTTTGCGACACCGAGTTGTTCCAAATTCTCATCCGAAGTCGTTCCAAAACGTATCAACCAGTTTTTGTACGAGTCGTCAGTCATTTCTTCAATAATGCGATTGGCAATTACGTCAGCCGCCTTGTTTGTCGGAGCCATGACCAATACGTGTTTGCCGTCGTTACCATTCATGTGTTTGATCAAAACTTCATTCGCAAGATACGTAGTTTTGCCAGTTCCGGGAGGTCCGAATACAAAGTCGATATTATCGCACAAATTGGCTTTCATATCGAAATCTTCTTCATATCCAAGTTCGTCGTAACCGCATCTCAATTCTTTCAACAAGAAGTTGGGGCTATTAACCGTAAACGTAGCCTTGACGACAGAAGAAAAATCTATCTTCTTCAATTTGTCTTCCGCGCGCATTTTTGCGTGTAGTTCGTACGACACGACGCTCATCGCCTCAATCGTCAACACTATCTTTTCATTATTGCTCAAAACCAAATCCATGTTTATATCCGACAGTTCTTCTATGTATGCAGGAATATTTCTGTTCGGAAATTTCAGCAATAAAGTTCTCGTCGTATCGGGCTCCAATTCAACCTTGGAAAAAGACAGTGAAATCTGTTTCTCATTATCTTCATTTTGCCCTTTCGCATAAAACTCCAATCCCAACAACGAACAGAACCACTCGTATGAATACTTACGAGCGTATTTCGCCTTCGATTGCAGCACTTTTTGCGAATCTAACGCACTGCGTATAGCGTTCGATTTCTTTTCTTCACGCGCAATTTTTCTATCGAAGTCACACGGCTTTACATATTCGTCAACTTCATCCGAATAGCCTTCATCCGCAAATTCATCTTCGTCTGACATATACCAAGGGACTATATCCACTTTTCGTTCATGTGGCGTTAAATCATCAATACTTTTCCCCGCTTGATTCGCATTATTGTGCGAGTGCGTTGTGTGTTGCGAATGAGAACCACTGCGGTTGGAATTTTTGCTATTGATCCTGTCATCTTCACTTTCTGCAACATCCAACTCCTTAATATTAACTTCTCTCTGTTTCTGCTCAGAAAACTTCCTGAGATCATCGGAGGTTAGATTTAATTGTTTCGCAAGATTGCCCAATTCATATTGTTCTTTTTGTTCACAAGACATTTGCGCAACTATCTTTTTTTCTTCCTCGTCTTCATTTGGTATTTCCAAAAGTTCCAGAAGTATTCGTGCATTTTCGCTCTCGGTATCGTAGTCGGGGTGCATTGACTGCACTGTCAAACGTCTTTCTAATTCGCAGTTCTTATTGTATAACCAAACGTAATTATCCCTCATCTGTTCCACGATCAGAGATACAACCTCCATTTTTTCTTTTTTGTGTTTTCTTGAATAATTGAACGTTAGATATTGTGCCTGCCTCCAATTAATATCAAAAGACGTTAACGCATTCCAAAACCGAATGGATCTTTCCAAGTCCTTGATGCTTGCTATCTGATCGTAAAAGCCATCAATTTCAGGTTCCACAAAACTTTGTTTACCTCTGCTTCTAGATATTTCCTCATCATCATAAAAATAATCTATCCATGACTCAATGTTGTCAGATAGCCGATCTTTTCCTGCCATGTATGTTCGCATTTCAAGTTTTATCGTTTGTTTGACGCCCAATTCAACAAAAAATTGATTAATTATTTCTTCGTTTTCTCTGCCCAAAAAGTTTACATACTTCTGATAATCAAGCAATTTATCTTTTCTATTTTCGCCCCAATAATCTATAAGATTTTGGCAGTTAAAATACAACTCGCTTGCTCTATGTTTTGTTTTATTCGTTGAAAGCGATGAGAATAATGAAAGTGTCTTGATGTCATTAATTAGCTTTCTACGACAAACATAATTTGCATATACACTTTTATAATATTCAAAAAACAACTTTATGTGCTTATCAACGTCATTCGGGTTTGCAGTTCTATTAGAATACATTGGAATTATTTTTATGTAAACCTGCTCTTTCAAACTTGGTTTTTTAATACCTAATTTTCTCAACAGCATCTGCGCTTCATCATTTTCCCATATTTCATGATTGATAGTATTATACTCATCTTCAAAATCCGATGGCTCAAATAATTGTAGTTCCCTCCATTCTGAATATAGCGCAATTGGTTTCTCTTTCGTGTCAAGAAAAATGGGGGACTTTTCTGCTATAGACTGTCTTTCATCGTCTTTAATTATCCACTTGTACAATCTAAATAACCATGTTTTATCCTGTTGTTTGATGAATTCCTCGGTCATCCCAATACATTTAGTATAAAACACTAATGAATGCGGTTCCAAATAGCGTTTCCCATTGAGTATATCAGCATCTAATAAGCATTTCCTTTCTCCTACTATTGACTTAATATAAGTATCATCTGCAGATCTCGTCACAAACACCCATTTAGCTTCCTTGTTCCCAGTTAGCTGCACGAGTTGTTCATTAGAAATCAGGGCGGTAATGTGGTTTTTTGCAATATAAGCATTTTCCGCCATTACGTATTCTCCGTTTTTGCAAGGCAAGATTTCTTCCGCCTTGAGCATGCTTTTTATTTCATCAAAAAACGGTTTGAACGATATTTCATCAGAAAACGAGGGCACCACATTTCGTGGTACAAAATCAATTATATTATCATCGATTATTCTGACTTTTTCTTCAATTCCAATATCCTTAAGATATACGAAACTATCCGCCGACAGTTTCGCCAATTTCTGCACCATATTTTTATTGTGCACAGAACTTGCTTGTATTCCCTCTCTGCTTTCGGTCAACAAAAATGGTGCGTGTATCACGAAATTCAAATTTGTTGTCACTTTCGTCGGAAAGAAACAGAACGCACGCATAGGCTTTTCTATGAGTTTGCCTTTATCATCAAAGAAAAAGCATACGGAATATTCAAGTCCGTCTTCCGTTTTTCTACTGAATTTCCATATCGTATCTTCCTTTATTTCGTCACTATTCCCCATTGACGCATAAACAATCTTTTCTCCTATGGTATTATCCTTATACTTTTTCTTATTAATGATTTTGCTATTATAAATACCTTCTGTTTTCTCGTTTCCGTTAATCTCAAAAGAGATCTCTTCGATT
>CAYPRM010000067.1:0-3832 GCA_964413365.1 uncultured Lachnospiraceae bacterium
GTTGACAGCTTTGTTATTATATCACATCTTGCTCGCGCTTGTCAAGTACTTTTTTGAAGTTTTTTGAACTTTTTTGCGAAAAGCGGAATATTTGTCATAAATGGCAAAAATACTAATAAAAAAAGGTGTTTTGGAGGCAAAATGACAGCTATTTTGATAAGGACGCTCATTATTTACTTCATTTTGATAGGCACGATGCGAATTCTCGGCAAGCGTCAGCTCGGTGAGCTTGAGGTATCGGAGCTGATATGCACGATCCTGCTCTCCGAGGTGGCGTCTATGCCGCTGGTGGATCTCGGTATTCCCCTCTCCCACGCGCTCATACCGATAATCGTGATATGTGCGCTGGAGGTGGCGATATCCTATGCGACCTGCAAGCATCCGCGCCTGAAATCCCTATTTTTCACTCCGCCGAGCACGCTAATACGCGCAGGAAGGATAGACCAGCGTGAGCTATCGAGAAACCGCATCTCTCCCGAGGAGCTGATAAGCGAGCTGAGGCTGAAGGGATTTTACGATCCGAGGCAGATAGAGTATGCGATACTTGAGCAGAACGGTCTCCTCAGCATTATTCCGACCGCAAAGGAGCAGCCGCCGACGCTTGGGGATCTTGATCTTGCTCCGAGCGACGGTGGGATGCTTCACGTTCTCATCTCACAGGGTGAGTGGAACGATCACAATCTCAATTCGCTGGGTATTGAGCGTGCGGAGCTTGAAAAATATCTTGCGTCAAGGCACACGGAGCTTACGTCCGTTTTCCTTCTGAGTGTGGACGACGCAGGAGCGAGGTATCTGATATTAAAGGAGGGGGCGCGATGAAGGGCTTGGTCATATCGCAGGCGTTGCTCGTTCTGCTGATCATCTGCACCGTTCTCAACGCCTCATTTGTGATGGGGGTGAGATCGGAGCTTCTTTCCTATGCAGAGAAATTGGAGGGCGAGGCGGAGGGACGTGGCAATACGCTCGGCGAGCTATGTGAATACTGGGAGGGGGCAAGGACGGTGCTGTGTCTCTCCGTGCATTTTGACGAGATAGACGAGGTGAGTGGATGCATCGGGCGGTTATGTGCCGCGTACCGAAGTGAGGACGGCGAAAGATTTACACTTGAGCTTGAAACGCTCCGAAATGCTCTTGAGGGGCTATCGCGGCTGGAGCGGTTTTCTATCGGGACCGTTCTATGAGCCTTCTTTCTCCCCTCCTGCGACGAGGACGGCGAGGGCGATGGGCGCCACTATCATACCGAGTGCGCCGAACAGCGCATATCCGCCGTACATTGCGGCGAGGGTGAGGAGAGGGTGGACACCGAGGCTCTTACCGACGATCTTAGGCTCGGCGATCTGCCTTAGCACGGTCATCACGCAGAGCAGGATGAGCAGTCCGACGCCGAGCGCCGTCTCGCCTGTAAGGATCGCTATCACGCCCCACGGGAGAAGGACGGCGGCAGTTCCGAGCAGGGGCAGCATATCGACGAAAGCAATCAGAGCGGAGAGCGTTAATGGTCTATCGACGCCGAGTATCAGAAATCCGACGAGGAGCTGTGAAAATGTGATCACGTAGAGAATGAGGGCGGCGCGGAGGTATCTTGCAAGTCCTCTGCCCGTACGAGAGGCAAGGCTCATTACCGTATCCCCCATTTTTTCGGGGAGATGGGAGAGAAGAAATTCATTTATCAGATCCATATCGAGTGCGAAGTAAAAGCTGGCGACTATCGAAACGATCACTCCGAGGAAGGCGTCGGGAAGTCCTGCGGCGAAGCCCGAGATGAGAGCTGCGAGACTCGCGAGTATTTGCGCCCCGATGCTTACTATGCTATTTCCCACGCTCGTGCCGCCTATGGATATGATGCTGCCTATTATCGGCAAGGAATTCAGGGAGGAGGCGATCTCAGCGAGCGTATTTTTCAGATATTCCGCTATCCTATCACTATTTTGCAGGAGGCTTGCGAGGACGCTCTCTCCCTCGACTATTATAACGTTCACCGCAAGTGCGCCGAGCAGGGCTGTGGTGCAGAGGAGCAGGAGCATCATAAAAAAGGCGCAGGCTCTTACGGGTACACGTATTCTTCGGCTCAGCTCGCGTGCCGCAGGTCTGACGAGCGCGCCCGCTCCCCACGCAGCAAGGAACGGAAGAACGTATGCGAAAAGATATTTAAGGCTGAGGTACGCTCCGAGTGTTACGATGGCGGCACAGACAAGGCGTGCGGCGAGATCGGTATAATCCTTTTCCTTCATTTTATCATCACCTCCAACGGTCTATTCACATTATTGACCGCTTTATTTATTATATGTACGAAAATATGTATAAAAACCACGTGGCGGTGAAAAATAATATGCGAGGAAAAGGAGGGTGGCTTATGCGAAGCAATATCATAGGTGTACGGGCGGACATACTGATCGCCTCATCGGTCGTGGGCAGGAAGGAGAGCGAGGGACCGCTCGGTGGGCTATTCGACATCTGCGACACAACGGACAGATTCGGAAAACGGACGTGGGAGGCGTCGGAGAGCGAGATGCAGAGGATCGCGCTGACCTCGGCTCTTCAAAGATCGGCTCTTTCCGAGCGTGAGATAGATGCGCTCCTTGCAGGGGATCTTCTCAATCAATGCGTTGGCTCGGCGTATGGGCTTGCCGATTTTGACATTCCCTATTTTGGGCTATACGGAGCGTGCTCGACCGCCATTGAGGCGATAATGCTCGCTTCCCTGCTCGTATCGGGCACGGAAATGCGCAAATGTGCGGCGGTAACCTCGTCCCACTTTTGCTCCGCCGAGCAGCAATACAGGACGCCTCTCGAATACGGCGGTCAGCGTTCGCCGACGGCTCAATGGACGGTAACGGGCTCGGGGGCGTTCATCATCGGCAGATGCACCGAGGGCTGCGATACGGGTGCGATGGCGAGGGTGCTTGACGTGATGCCCGGGATCGTGATCGACAAGGGTGTGAATGATGCTTCGAACATGGGGGCGGCGATGGCACCTGCGGCGATCGACACGCTGACGAGGTATTTTGATGCGTCGGGGTGTGTGCCGTCGGATTTTGATGCAATATTCACGGGGGATCTCGGGCGTGAGGGGAGCAAAATATTACAGGAATTTATGCGTGCGGAGGGGTACGACCTTGCGGATCGGCACGAGGACTGCGGTATTTTGATATTCGACGCGGACGTGCAGGATGTGCACTCGGGCGGCTCGGGATGTGGATGCTCGGCGGTGGTGCTCGCATCCTATATTCTCCCACGAATACGCTCGGGGGAATACAAAAACGTACTCGTGGTGGGAACGGGCGCTATGATGAGTCCTGCAAAGCTCAGGCAGGGCGCGTCGATACCTGCGATAGCACATCTGATCCATCTCGGGCGTGCGGAATAGAGCTTTTGGGGGAATATTATGGACATCTTCAAATATTTATGGTCATTTATTGCAGGGGGTACGCTCTGTCTTATTGCGCAGATACTGATCGACAGGACACGCCTTACACCTGCGAGGATACTCGTTTTTTACGTGGTGGCAGGTGTGGTGCTCGGGGGGATCGGGATATACAAGCCCTTTGCCGAGCTTGTGGGCGCAGGTGCGACGACTCCGCTGACGGGGTTTGGGTACACGATCTCGCGCGGTGTGCGTGAGGCGGTCGACCGCAACGGGCTTATCGGTGCGCTGACGGGAGGGCTTGAGGCGGCGGCAGGCGGGACTACGGCGGCTCTTTGCTTTGGATATATTGCCGCACTCTTTTCAAAAGGAAAAGGGCAAAAATAACAAAAAGCTTGCCTTGGCAAGCTTTTTGCTTTTTATTGAAGGTCTATCTCTCTGAGCCTTTTTTCTCTCTTATAGCAAATG
>CAYPRM010000068.1:0-3736 GCA_964413365.1 uncultured Lachnospiraceae bacterium
AATCCCGGTGGTGTATTAGAGCATCCGGGAGTATTGAAAGACCCGGCAAAGGTAAAAGATTGGGGTGGTGAACTGTTGATAGTTCACCACCCTTAGTTAATAGTAAAGTGCGCAACATCAGAAAAGTTGTTTAAATCGATATGTCGGTACGAGTTTGCCTTCGTAGTTTCTTTCAAGGAGCCCTTTTTCTTCAAGTGCCTTTGCATATCCAGCACGTTTGTAGCCGCTTGATTGTTTGAATCGTTTAACTAATAAATAATCATCCATAGCAAGTCCAGATAAGTACGCATTTTCTATTTCATGACTATTGTTCTGCATAGTTTTAACAAATTCTTTTCCTACATTTCTTACCATTTTACCAAACCAACCACTTGTTTGGGTTTCTTCGTCATCATTTTCAGATTCGTTTTCTGAAAAATCACCTTGATAAGTGTAATTACTATTGGTAAAATCAGCTTGCGATTTAGAATATTTAGAATCATTTTCTTGCGTATTCGTAGTTTTTTGGTGCTGGTATGAGGATGCCTTTTGTGACTTTAAGGTTTCATCATACTTTCTTCTTTTTTGTTCGTCAGATAAAACTTCATATGCTTCATTAACCAATGCCATATCAATATCCTTCGGTAATGGTCTTTCTTTACGTGTATCAGGATGATATCTTTTGGAAATGGTTCGGTATGCGGCTTTAATAACTTCTAAGGATGCTGTTTCAGATACTTCTAAAATATCATAATAATTGTATTGGTTCACTTTTACTTTAACTCCCTGTTTTTAATCCACGAATGAGGTCTGTCACCGTTTTTTCGTGGACACTTTCCAGGTAGTGGTCTTCCTTGAGTTGAAGTTCTGATTGTCTTTTTACCGCAATATGAACACATATATTCAATCCTTTTTGTTTCGCTCATTTTTGTCATCTCCTTTCACATAGAAACATTTCCTGTATCTGTGCCATTTTGAAATTATTTTCTTATAATTCTTATATAGTTCTTTTTCTTTATAACTCGTCATGTTTTGACGATACATTGTTATAGGAAAATCTGTTCCAAACAATAACCTGTTTCGATAATTTGAGTTTATTATTTTCCGCAAATCTCTTGGTTTTGAAAATGCCACATCTCCATATATATTTTTGTAAATACTAAACAATTCAAGTGTTTCTTCAACATCTCGGCAATGTGCCAATATAAACTTTACATTTGGAAATGTTTTAAACCAATACTCAAATTTGCTTGGCTTTTCAAATTCGCTTATACCAGTATGAATCAATATAGGAACTTTTTCTCTATCGGCTATTTTACAAATATCTGATAATAACTGCACAATCACATTTTCATCAAGATTCCAATTGTGTGCTCTTGGATGAATTTTAAAACCGTAATAATTGCATTCTGAAAACATTTCATCGACCGTTTCACCGTCGTAATACCTTTGTGGAATAATCCAACACATAGGTTTTGCATCAAAATTCTTTTCCTTGGAATATAACAGCAGTTCAGCAATCTCGGCTTTAATATGTTCGATGACCAACTCTTTTTCTTGCAGGGTAATCCATTGAATGCAGGAAGTTGTGGAAGAGACATATGCACCTTCAATTCCATAACTTAAAAGGACGTCTACTACTTTGTACGGATTGTAATATACATTTTGAAACTGTCCCATATGAACATGATAATCAAATCTATAATCACACATTCTTTATTTTGCTTTTTAAAGCTATTACCATATCGTGATGAATTTTAGCAGCATTACAAGTGATTTGTGGAATGTTGAAAATATCTCCGTTTTCATCCTCGTTAGAATTTCTGCTCATACACATTAAGCAAAAATCTTTGTCATTACAATTAAGACACTTTTTAAAATCCTTTTGTCTAAGGCTGCGGAGATAATTTACCTGTGGAGAATCTTTCCATATTGTCTGTAAGGATACTTCTTTTATATTGCCACAAACATATTTTTGCCATCCTGCACAAGGGTACACGTCACCATTTACCACCATACATAGTGTAGTAATGCCAACTCCACAAATCCTGTCCTCTGGATTCATACCAGTATCTTCTGGTTCGGATTCTTCAAAAGCTTCAACATTGGACTGTACTACAACATCACTTCGTAAAAAATGACCAATAACATCTTTTAAATCTTCCTCTGATAATCTGTTTACTAAATTATCCGTAGTTCTATCGGCACGTGCCATTATTAGATAGTCTGTATTTACAGAGCATTTATGATTTTGTCCCCACTCGATAACTTCATAAAAGCTATCTTTGTTCTGCTTCATTACAGGACAATTTATCTGAATCGGAACATTGTTTTCTATTAGTTTCAAGATATTATTTAATGTCTTTTCAAAAGAGCCTTTAACTGTAGTAATTTCATCGTGTACTTCAGGAATCATCGAATATAAGGAAACATTTACACAGGAAGCATGCTTGTACATTAGTGCTTCTAATGTCTCATCTGTAACTAATGTTAAATTACTCAAAACGGTAACATTAAAATCCATATCTTTGGCAATTTTTAAAAAATCACAAAAATTAGGATGAAGCATAGGTTCACCGCCAGAAAAAACTATGGTCATCACATTCATTTCTTTGCACTGTTGCAATGCGTTAATCATCAATTCGTAATCGATGTGAGTTGTTTTATCTTCGTGCGGGATATAGCAATGTATACATCTTTCGTTACATTTGCTGGTCAGTTCTATATGAAATGTATGTAAATATGGTTCGTTTTTAAAGTATTCTCTTAAAAAGTGAGAAGAAGATTCTTCTAATTGTGGCTTCAGATTAGAGTAAGCGAATTTTCCTTCTAATGTTGAATATTCAAACCCTGACTCAACAAAATCTTTGATGGAAGATGCTTTGTTAAGAAAGCCATCTTTTTCTAGTGTAGAGAAAAAAACGGATATATCTTGTTTTAGTTGATTTTTATCAACTCCTTCAAACATCTCAAAAGACTTTTCAACAACCACATCTAAATGAATTGGTTCATATGTTAACTTGTCGAGAAAAATAGCGCCTATTTCATCAACTACTTCTTCGGTCGTAATAATTGGTCTTGAAAGATATCCAATTTTTCCGTATCTCCTAAAATAGCAGTCTGTTTTTAATGAATAATACATATAATAATCACCTCATAAAAAAGCACACTCAGCATATAAAAGTTGCCCAGTGTGCTTGTTTTAATTATCTGCAACGACATGCAATACAGGTCATACCACCTTTTGATGCACAACCAGCGCTGAAGTTGCTTCCTTTCTTTGTTGCTGCCAATACGATTGGCTTTGTGTAAAAAATCTTGCTTTCTTTCTTTTGCTGCATAAGAGCACCTCCATTTAATTTGTTTATTAAATCTTATCTCGAAATAATTCGAGTAAGGCTTAATCAGATTATTTCCTCTCTATAATTGGTAAAGTCAAGAGGCAATGATAAATCTTGTAACACTTCCTTTATACTGTGATAGTGCACTCCTTGGTCAATATTTAAATCTTTAAGAATACTTCTATCAGAATAATCTTCTATGCAAATGTCTGAAATTTGAAAACATCCATCTGCACCGGCGTGTGTTGAACGCTTATAATCTGTATAAATAACTAATTCTCCATCTGGAAACATTTTATTTTGAATTATCATCCCACATCTCCATATTTTGTCAAAATGTGTGCTTTTTGATAAAGCTTATCCTGAATTATTCATGAGGCTCTAATTCCTTCATGATAATCCGATATCTTGTTTTT
>CAYPRM010000069.1:0-3686 GCA_964413365.1 uncultured Lachnospiraceae bacterium
CATACCCGCTTGAAACCTTGATTTTGCACGCTTTTTTCCAACCGCGTCAGATTTTCACATCTTACACCGCACCAGATTCTTGATTTTAAGGAATCTGGTGCGTCTCTATAGTACCATTATTTTCCTATTGGTTCAAGCCTTTTTCTAGCACTTCTAATCGTGCATCAATTTTAATCAGTGTAGCGTTAAAGGATTGCATTGTATCGCTAAACTTGTCAATCTGTTCATACAACTTATCTTCTCTTGCTTGGCATCTTTCCGCCATTGCATCTGTTTGCTGCTGCCATTCTTTTGTTTGTCTGTCCCATATATTAAACACAAAAAAACTTAATCCAATAACACAAGCAATAGGAAAACCTACTGTCTGAATCATAGTTAAAACTGCTTCCATCTTTTGTTGTCCTCTCTTGTTATTTTAGCGGGGTCTGGTTGTAATCTCTTGATACCGCAATCTTTAATTGATTATAGCTTGGTAGTCCTTGTGCATTTACCCCATCATTTAAGTAAAACAGATACAAGTGTCGTGCTAGATAGTTAGGTAACTGATACATCAATATCGGACTGTACAATGCCATATACTTTCCACCGTCTGCGTTTGGTACTCTTACAAGAATCTGTCTGCCTTCCATAATAGCCTTCATTGTAGCTTCTCCTGTTTCCGCATCATCCACATAAGATTCTGCCTTATCTGCGTACAGTACAAAAGGTTCTTTCTTATGCGGTCTTTTGATGTAGAAAAATTCTCCAGATTGAAGATTTGTATAATCAAAATCAACAACCATAAATCCATCTTGCGGGAACTCATACACTCCGCCTTCTGAGTATATCATGTTCATATACATGCCTGTTACATACTCCCCATTTCTATCAAATAAGTAAAGTCTTTGTTCTCCCTTGAAATATCTCAACTCATGTTTATTGCTTAACATAAAACAATCGCCTTTTTTTACTTCTACTTGATAAATAGCCATTGTGCTAGAAGATACGGGTTTTATATCAACTCCCCATTTAACACCTTTTTTTAATGTGCCTTGCGTCTGAATCGCATGGTCTTTAGCAATCATGTCCATGGTTACTGGAATAAATTCATAACCCTTGCGGGTTGTAAAAATGGCTGCGGCTTCATACCTCTTGTCCAGTGCCATTCCCCCGTTTTTTCATTCTGATAGCACCATGGGGTTTTCCTTCCAGTCCCCTCACTGGAATAGATACCTGTTCCGATTTCCACATATGGGGCATATTCAACCGCAGTTCCTATTACCCCTTCCAAGTTTTCAATATCTACTTCATGTGTGATAGACTGTCTTAATTGTCCATCCCCTGTAGGACAACCCCTTTTTGCATCTGCTTCCACCAACAGACAAGCCTTTTCAAGTGCTGCTGCAACCCGTTCACTCATTTCTTCATCAATGAATTTTTCAAAATTTTCTACAACAATTTTAAAATCTTCCATTGTTGCCTATTTCCTTCATATGTACAATAGAAAACAGTCTGTTAGCTTCCACAAAACTAACTAAATATTTACCGCCTATCCTATCGCCTTTTTTGATTTCCTTGTCCTTTGTGATTCCTACCAATTCCAGATTTAACACACTTGTATCATTTGCGTTATATGCAACCTTGTTATTCATACAGATTGCAATTTCAATTTCTCTGTCAAAAGCAAAATCTGTTATGGACTCGTTAAATTCATTCTTTGAAATTTGCGGGGCTTCCACCTTGTATTTTTTCATCTGTTGTTGGAACATTACAGAACCCTCATGCGTTTTAGCTTTCTAATCTGCTTTTGAAGTGCTGCGGAATAGTCCTCTAATACACTTTCTGCACCCGATCCAAAAGATAATGAACTGATACCCTCACTTCCATAGCGGTTGAAATCTTCAACTACCATTTTCAAAATCACTGTGCTATGTTCTGCGGGCGGGCGGTTTGTGGCAGCTTCAAATGCAGCTTCCGCATTTTCTATCTGGATATTAAGAAGGGAATCCTGTGAGTTATCTGTGATTCCTAAATAGGTTTTTACTTTTTCTAGCATTACCTTCCCCCTTCATAAAAAGAAGGGATTGTTATAATCCCTTCTTACGCTGTTTTCTTTGCAAGTTTCACTACTTTTGTCGCATCTGTAAGTGCTACAACCATAACTTTTCTTGCTACTACTTCATTTTTTCTGTGGTCAATATCTCTATCCTGTTCAATCTCAGAACCTTTTTTCACAAAGCAAGTAACTGCTTCTTTTGTTGCCAGATATGCTGTATCTTTTGGAACTGCTTTTGATACAATTACAGGAACACCGCACCCTGTACCGATATAACCAGTTTTTACGAATCCCTCACTATATTTCAGTTCATCCCCTAATGCTTTTCTTAATCCTGCTTTATCCGCAACATTAATCATTAAAAATAAACCACTTTCATCTTCAAAGTTGAGTTTTGCGATTGCATCAACCACATTATCAAAAGTCATTCCTGTTTTATCATAATCAGCTTTTAAAGTAGCTTTACCAAATTCCGCAACCGCTTTTGCAGTTAAATCATTTGTCATTTTTTCCGCAATGGCTTTTAACCCTACTTCTACTACCATAGGGTCTTTCATTTCCTGTTCATCGTAGTATGAAAATTTACCCTGTGTTGTTGTTACTTCATATTCTTTTGTTGTGAATGAAACATCAATTTCCCCTGTGTTTCCTTCTCCTTGGCTTAAATCTTCTACATTACCTGTTGCTGTGTATACATTTACCGCCTTTTTCATTCCTGCGGACTGCGATAAACTGTTATCAATAGTCATGTATGTATTCATATCAACCGCAGTTTCAAGTAAAGATTCGATTTTGTTTTCTAAAACTTTGTTTTCATAAATTGTATGTGCCATTATTACTCTTCCTCATTTCCTTTAAATTTCCCCAATAAAAAAAGACACCTAAGAAAGTGCCTTATATAAATCTGGGTTGCTGTTATATAATTGTTGCTGTTGTGCAAGTGACATCTTATTAAAATCATCTTTTGTGATTCCTTCTTTTGTTATGACTTTTGCGGGGGTATTTCCTGCTAATCGTCTTTCAATCTCTTTCTGTACACTTGCATTAAATTCTTTTTCCAGTGTGTCGATTCTGGCTTTCATATCTTCTGCGGAATCCGCAATCACTAAATCAACAAGTGAAATAGAAATCCCTTTTTCCGCTAACACCTTACTTGCGGCATTGCGATTTTCTAAAAGTGCAACCTGTTTTTCTCTTTCTGCAAGTGCTTTTTCTCTTTTGCTTAATTCCTCTTGAAATCGTTCTTCCGCTGTCATGGATGCAAGTCTTTCTGCTTCCTTTTTTTCTGTTTCAAATTTACTTCTTGCGGTCTTTAACGCTTCTGTTACCCTTCTATCCACAAGACTTTGCAATTCTTTTTCTGAATATGTTCTTTCTGATGCGGCAGCCGCTTCTTCCGCAGCATTAACATTTTCTTTTACTTCATTTTCCATTTTTGCATTCTCCTTTAAGTTGTCTTTTGAACCCCTTGAAAAAGTTGTTCTTCTTACCCCTTCATATATCTATAAAAAAAGGACAAAGAAGATTTTCCTTCTCTGTCCAAAAATTTTTAGATATTCACAATAGGTAAACTTTATAGCTTTATGATAATAATTCTTTAAATTTATTTTTATATTTTACTTGAAGTTTTTCCAGTTCTTTTGACATATGT
>CAYPRM010000070.1:0-3547 GCA_964413365.1 uncultured Lachnospiraceae bacterium
TCGGCACGGTGTTTGAGTCGTTCAAGCGTCAGGCACTCTGCTCTACGCTCGACGAGGCGGATGCGGCAAGGCTGTTTTCCGAAATGTGCCACAATACCGCGGAATATCTCGAGCCGTATTTCGATCTTGACGGATATTTTGCTTGAATTTTCCCAAAATCCTCCCATTGTGGGGGAGTTTTTGGAATTTTGTGCATTATTACCATAGACATAGGGGATAAATTGTGATAAAATAACAGTGTTATCGACACAAACAGATAATAATAAATATCTATGGAGAAGATTATGTCAGGACACAAGCTTTCGGTCGCTACTAAGCTGAAATACGGCGTTGGCGACTTTGGCATGGCGGTCGTTACCGCAATGCTGCAATTTTCACTTTTGTACTATTATACTGACGTCGTAGGTGTTGACTCTGGACTTGCAGGAACTGCAATGCTCGTTGGAAAGATAACGTGGGATCTCGTTAACGATGTTTTGTTTGGCTATCTTGAGGACAAAACAAAGTCGAGATGGGGCAAGCGCAGACCGTATCTTATCTTTTGCGCTATTCCCTTTGCGCTCGCCTTCTGGCTCGTATTTTCCATTCCGCAGGGACTTGGAAATGTAGCGTATTTCTTTATCATCATCGGCAGCTTCATTCTTTTTGATACATTCCACACGCTCGCGAATACCGCCTACTCATCAATGACCGCGGAGATCACGGACGATTACGACGAGCGCACCTCTCTCACCACATACAGAATGGTATTCAGCATTATAGGCTACCTCTGCGGTGCAGGTCTTACGACGATGCTTGCAGGCGTTATAAGTGAGAGCTTCGACGTTTCCATTCACAAGGGTTGGAGCATTCTCAGCCTTATATACGGTATCCTTGCGGCGATCGCAATGCTTATTCCGGGTCTTTTCCTCAATTATAAGCCACCTGTTGAGGAAAAGCCCTCGCAGATGCCGCCGTTTAAGGCGTTCCTCTCGACCTTCAAGAATAAGCCCTTCAAGAGCTATCTTGTGGTAACGATGATAATGAGCGTAAGCTTTACCATGGTAACGGCAATGCTCAACTACTATATTGAAAATAATATTCAAATGGGCGACGTCGGCTTTATCATAATGCTTGCGATGCTCGGCGTGCTTGCGATTTTCCTTGTTCCCTGCGGTATCGTTGCCAACAAAATGGGCAAGGCTAGGACTTACGCACTCGGTCTCGCTATCGCAGGAGCGGCACTTCTTGCAGTGTTCCTCCTCCCAGGTGGCAGGACTAATTTGATATATCCTCTTGCCGCTATTGCCGGTGTGGGCTTCTCAGCGCAGTGGGTATGCCCCAACTCGATGATCCCCGACGTTATCGAATACGACGAGCTGATGACGGGTGAGCGTCGCGAGGGACTCTACTACGGTATGCAGCAGACCTGCACGAAGATAACGGGTGCACTTGCGACCGCGGCGTGCGGATGGGGCTTGAAGCTCGGTAAGTACATTGAGGCGTCCTCGGATGATCCCGACGCGGTGATCGTTCAGCCAGACAGCGCTCTGCTCGCAATACGCATACTCTTTGCACTCATTCCTGCGATATTCCTCTTTATCTGCGTTCCCCTGCTTATGAAATACCCCATCACCAAGGAATCCCACGCAGAGGTCTTAAGACAGCTCCAGGAAAAGAGAAATAAAAATACGGACAATAACTAACTAAATTGAGCATATCCGAAATTTCAGATTGACATTTTTCGGATATGCTCTTTTTGCTTGTAATTATATATTAATAATTATGGATAACCTCAATGTCAGCGACAGGATGGATTATCTGATTATACGCAGAGGTTGAATAACCTCTAAAAAACAATCACAGTGCAGCAATAAGCTGCACTGTGATTGTTTTTTATTAAATTACTTATTTGTGAGCTTTGCGATCTCTTCAGCGAAGTTCTCTTCTCTCTTCTGGATGCCCTCGCCCTTTTCGAAGCGGTGGTAGCCTGTAACGGTGATATTGCCACCGAACTCCTTAGCGCAGTTCTCAACGTACTTGGAGACCTTAATGGAATCCTCCTTGACGTAAGCCTGCTCGAGCAAGCAGTTATTATCATAGAACTTACCGATACGTCCGACGACCATCTTCTCGATGATCTGTGCGGGCTTACTTGCGTTCTTGGGATCGTTAGCGATCTGAGCCATAAGAATGGACTTCTCTTCCTCAACGACGGATGCAGGAACGGACTCCTTATTAAGGTAAGCAACAGGATATGCGCCGACCTGAAGTGCGATATTCTTTGCGAACTCTGCAAATCCGGGGTGGTTTACTGCTGCCTCGTCAGCGTCGAAGGAAACGATAACGCCGATGGAGCCGAGACCGTGAATATAGGTGCTCGTAACACCCTCAACGATAACGAAACGACGAATGTCGAGCTTCTCGCCGATCATAGCGATCTTCTCAACGAGAACGTCCTTAACGAGTGTATCTGTGCCGTCATAGCCGGTAGCAAGAAGTGCATCAATATCAGCGGGCTTCTTGTCGATGATAGTTCTGAGGAGTCCCTTTACGAAATCCTTGAACTTCTCGTTCTTAGCGACGAAGTCTGTCTCGGAGTTAACCTCTACCATAGCGGTAACATTACCTACGGTCATAATATCAACGATACCCTCAGCGGCAACTCTGCTCTCCTTCTTAGCGGCGGTAGCAAGTCCCTTCTCGCGGAGTATCTTAATAGCCTTTTCGATGTCGCCGTCGGACTCAACAAGAGCCTTCTTGCAATCCATCATACCAAGACCTGTCTTTGCGCGCAGAGCGGCAACGTCTTTTGCTGTAATATTAGCCATTATTTTATCCTCACTTATTTTTAGAATTATTCAGCGGACTCTTCGGTGGTCTCGACGGTCTCAGCTGTCTCAGCGACTGTCTGCTCGCCCTGCTTGCCCTCGATGACTGCGTCAGCGATAGCGGAGGAGATGAGCTTGATAGCGCGGATAGCGTCGTCATTGCCGGGGATGACGTAATCAGCGTCGTCGGGATCGCAGTTGGTATCAACGATAGCGATTACCGGAATACCGAGCTTCTTAGCCTCAAGAACTGCGTTTCTTTCCTTCTTGGGGTCTACAATGAAGATAGCAGCGGGAAGCTGCTCCATTGTTTTGATACCGCCGTAGTTCTTTTCAAGGTCGAAGATCTCCTTCTGCTTTGCAGCAACTTCCTTCTTGGGAAGAAGATCAAACGTTCCATCCTCCTGCATCTTCTCAAGTGCGTTGAGTCTGCCGATGGATTTTTTAATGGTCTTGAAGTTTGTCATCATACCGCCCGGCCAACGAACGTTTACGTAGTACATACCGCAGCGTGTAGCCTCTTCCTTGATAGCATCTGCCGCTTGCTTCTTTGTTCCTACGAAAAGAACATTTCCGCCCTCTGCTGCGACATCGCGTATGAAGCTGTATGCCTCATCAAACTTCTTAACGGTCTTCTGCAAATCGATTATGTGAATACCGTTTCTCTCTGTGAAGATGTACTCCTGCATTTTGGGGTTCCATCTTCTGGTGTGGTGTCCGAAATGAACACCTGCTTC
>CAYPRM010000071.1:0-3489 GCA_964413365.1 uncultured Lachnospiraceae bacterium
GACGAGCGTAACCATCCCCGACACCGTAACGAGTATAGGCAAATATGCGTTCTATGGTTGCACCTCGCTGACGAATGTCGTAATTGAAAACACTTCGGGTTGGTGGAGATCATCCAGTTCAACTGCAACCAGCGGAACAACCATTTCAGCAACCTCTCTTGCTAATCCGGCTACTGCGGCTAAATATTTGACTGATGATTACAACGGTTACTATTGGAAGCGCAGTTAATAAAAAATAATTCAAGGGGCTGTTGCATAAAAATGCCGCAGCCCTGAAAAGAAGAAAAATGACATAAAAAAAGAGCCTAATGAGGCCTCAAAAGCAGAAAAGTTTTCTTACAAGATCCTTCTCTGAAATATTTTTTAAAAGCAAGCGACAGCTCAATACCTTTTTGGTATAAAGCTGTCGCTTTTTCTGTTTGATGCTCCCTTAATGCAACAACCCTATGCTTTTACTTTGCTTGCTATCAATACATTGGAGCAGCAGGAGCGGCGGGAACGGGAGTGTCAATCTTCTTTTCGGAAACAACGGATTCCGTAGTGAGAATAACACTTGCAATGGACGCCGCATTCTGCAGGGCGGAGCGTGTGACCTTCGTGGGATCGACTATGCCGCTCGATACCATGTCGCAGTATTCCTCGCGGTACGCATCGAAGCCCCAGCCGAGCTTGTCGGAGGTAAGTATGCTGTGTACGATAACGCCGCCGTCAAGACCTGCATTCTCGGCGATCTGACGAACGGGAGCCTCAAGAGCCTTGAGAACGATCTGTACACCTGTTTTCTCGTCGCCCTCAACGGTCTCAGCAACCTTTGCGACCTCGCCTATGACGTTGAGATAAGCAGTACCGCCGCCTGCGACGATACCTTCCTCAACTGCGGCACGGGTAGCGTTGAGCGCATCCTCGATTCTGAGCTTCTTTTCCTTCATCTCGACCTCGGTAGCCGCACCGACCTTGATAACTGCCACACCGCCCGAGAGCTTTGCGAGTCTCTCTTGGAGCTTCTCGCGGTCAAATTCGCTCGTTGTGGTCTCAAGAGCACTTCTGATCTGGTGAACTCTTGCATTTATCTCGTCGGGACTGCCCGAGCCGTCAACGATTATAGTATTATCCTTGCTGATCTGTACCTGTCTTGCGTGTCCGAGATATTCAAGGGACGCATCCTTGAGCTCGAGACCGATCTCGGATGAGATGACCTCGCCACCCGTGAGGATCGCGATATCCTTGAGCATTTCCTTTCTTCTGTCGCCAAAGCCCGGAGCCTTGACAGCCACGCAGGTGAAAACGCCACGGAGCTTGTTGAGCACGAGAGTCGTGAGAGCCTCGCCCTCAATGTCCTCAGCGATTATAAGGAGCTTCCTGCTCGACTGAATGACCTGCTCGAGGAGGGGAAGGATCTCCTGAAGATTGGAGATCTTCTTATCCGTAATGAGAATGAGAGGATCATCGAGCACCGCAACCATCTTGTCCATATCCGTAGCCATATAGGGCGAGAGATATCCGCGGTCGAACTGCATACCCTCGACGACCTCGGAGTATGTTTCGGCGGAACGGGATTCCTCAACGGTGATAACGCCGTCCGCGCTGACCTTTTCCATAGTGTCGGCGATGAGCCTTCCGATCATATCGTCGCCCGAGGAGATAGCACCGACACGAGCGATATCGTCCGAGCCGTTGACCTTCTTGGAGTTGGCAACGAGGCACTCTACCGCGCGATCAACAGCCTTCTTGATGCCCTTGCGCAGGATCATGGGATTTGCGCCTGCGGTAATGTTCTTCATACCCTCCCTGATGAGAGCCTGAGCGAGAACAGTCGCCGTGGTCGTTCCGTCACCTGCCGCGTCATTGGTCTTGGTAGCGACCTCCTTTACGAGCTGTGCGCCCATATTTTCAGCGGCGTCCTCAAGCTCGATATCCTTTGCGATGGTAACACCGTCGTTGGTGATGAGGGGCGTGCCGTAAGCCTTGCCGAGGACTACGTTTCTGCCCTTTGGACCGAGCGTGATCTTAACTGTGTCTGCGAGCTTGTCAACGCCGCGCGAAAGGGCGTTGCGAGCCTCTATTCCGTAAATTATTTCCTTTGCCATAAAGATACCCTCCTTGAATTATTCAACGATAGCGAGAATGTCGCTCTGCCTTACGATAAGGTACTCAACGCCGTCTGCCTTGACCTCCGTGCCCGAGTACTTGCTCGTGATAACTCTGTCTCCGACCTTAACGGTCATTGATACCTCGTTTCCGTCGACAAGTCCCCCGGGACCTACTGCGACGACCTCAGCGATCTGAGGCTTTTCCTGTGCCGAGGCGGTGAGAATGAGACCTGATTTAGTCCTTTCCTCTGCCGCTGTGGGCTTCAATACCACTCTGTCTGCAAGCGGTCTGATCGTCATAATATATTCCTCCTTGTTTAGTAGATAAATGTTGAATTTTGGCACTCTAAAGCTCTGAGTGCTAACAATTATTATTTTACACTATTTTATAAGAAAATCAATAGTTTTTTGCATTATTAACATATTATTCACAAAATTTCAGATTATTCCACCATATTCATACATAATAGATGTAATATTCGAGTAAAATTCTAAAAAAACGGTGAGGTTTTCTTATGGAGTGGATAAATAGCCTTCTCTCGGGGACGCTCGTGCCCGTGTGTCTTTGCGTGTGCGCGATATATTTTCTTGTCGTTCTGCGTGCGCTTCCCCTGCGTCGGGCGAGCAAAATATTGCGTGGGGCAGGGAGTGGCTCGCTCCGTGCGGTGAGTATGGCGCTGGCAGGAACGCTCGGCGTTGGAAATATCGTCGGTGTCGCATCGGCGATAGCGCTTGGAGGTGCTGGGGCGGTGCTCTGGATGTGGATAAGCGCCCTCCTTGCGATGATACTTAAATACAGCGAGGTCGTCTTAGCCCTCGTCCATCGCCGAACGAGGGGGAACGAGACCTACGGCGGAGCGGCGTACTATATGACGGATTGCCTTGCGGAGCGTGGGCATCCCAAGCTCGGAAGACGGTATGGAACTGTCTTTTCCGCGATCTGCCTCGTGAACGCCTTTACAATGGGCGGCGTGATACAGTCGGACTCGATCGCACGCTCTGCTGAGAGCATCCTCGGCATAGACGGCACGTGGGTTGGGATAGGTCTGACACTCCTCTGCGTTTGCGTGTTCTTCCTTGGCGTCGGTAAAATATTCAAGTTCTGCGAAACGCTCGTGCCCCTTGCGAGCATCGGCTATTGCGTAATGTGCCTTGCGGTCATATTTTTACATATCGATAAGGTTCCGAGCCTCCTTTGCAGGATAGTGAGGGAGGGGCTGTCGATTAATGCGGCGGCAGGGGGCGTTTTCGGTTTTTTAGGATCGCGTGCGCTCCGCTTCGGCACGATAAGAGGGCTTTTTTCAAACGAGGCAGGCTGCGGTAGCTCCACCATCGCCCATGCCACCTCCGCCACAGCCGAGCCGCGGTCGCAGGGTGTGCTTGGAATAGTCGAGGTCTT
>CAYPRM010000072.1:0-3405 GCA_964413365.1 uncultured Lachnospiraceae bacterium
AAAAAGCCATAATACCGATATTTTTCGTATCAATATTATGGTTTCTTTATGGTGCAGATGAAGGGACTTGAACCCATATGAAATTGCTTTCACTGGAACCTGAATCCAGCGCGTCTGCCAATTCCGCCACATCTGCACATTACGAGTGCTATTATATCATCATTTGTGCAAAAAGTCAAGGTGATTTTTTGAAAATTTTTCGTATCCAGCAAATATCTTCCGCGTCGAGCGCTCCCGTGAGGCAGAGCAGGGCGAGGTAGGCCATCGCGGAGAGGGCGATCGAGCAGGCAAGCCCGATATTTACGGCGTTCGACAGGGCGGTAACGGATACGGTGCTGATGGCGGCGGAGAGGGCGGGGAGGACGAAGCACTTGCCGATCCTCAGTCTCATTCCCGTTACCTTGACGAGCTTCATGACGCTCGCGGTCGCGTTGAAGATCTCGCTTATAATGATCAGCGCGATATAGCCGTAGATCCCGAGCCTTGGGATCAGAAGCCAGACCATAAGGAGCGAGCAGAGCGTGTCAATTATATTGACTGCCATGGTGTAAAGGTGCTCACCGAGTCCCTTCAGCATGGAGTCGACCGTCGTATCAAGGTACATTATGGGCACGATGCAGGCGACGAGGCGTATATACCGTCCCGCCTCCGCGGAGGAATAGACCGCCTCGCCGAGCTGTGGGGCGAAGCAGACCATTATCGCCGCCGCACCGATGGCAAAGAGCAGGGCGAGGTGGCAGACGCGGCTCGCGACATAGCGGATTTCCCCACGCTCACCTCTGACTCTCAGCTCGGCAAGCTCGGGAACAAGGAGTCCCGAAAACGACTGTATCAGCGCGGCAGGCAGAAGCACGAGCGGCATCGCCATGCTCTGGAGTGCGCCGTAGGACGCGAGAGCCGCCGCACGGTCCGAGCCACTGCGCTCTATCCCTCTCGGTATGAGTATATGCTCGAGCGTCAGCAATGCGGAGCGAAAATAGGTTGAAAATGCGAGCGGCAGGGCGATGGAGAGCAGCTTTTTAGTTATCCTTCGCTCACAGACGGGCTTTTCTTCGCCAAGGGAAGTCGGTCTGTCAATTCTGTCAATAATGAACAAAAGGAGCGAGATCGTAAACGACAGCATCTCGGCGAGCGCACCCCCAAGCACGAGTGCGGTACAGCAGGATTCCATATCCCGTCCCATAATCAGCTCAAGCAAAAGAACGCAAAACCCGAGCCTTGACGCCTGCTCGCTTATCTGCGCGATGACATTCTTGTACACTCGGCGCACGGCGGTGAAGTAGCCGTTGAGGCACGAGGTGAGAGCGATGAGGGGCAGAGTCGCCGCACAGAGTCGCAGGGGCTTCAGCGTTCGTATATCCCGAAGCACCCACATAGCCAACGGCTCGGAGAGCATGAGCAGGAGCACGGACGAGAGGGAGCCGAAGAAAAGGGAATAGATGACGCACCGCCTCATCGCCGCACGCGCCTCTGCGGTGTTTCCCTCGCCCATAGCGTCGGAAACGAGCCGAGTTGTGCTGAGATTTATTCCCGATAATGCCAGCGTCAGTGCGAGAGAATAAACGCTCCCGAGCAGAGTGTATAGCCCGAGCGCCTCCGCACCGATCCTCCGTGATACATAGGAGTTGAGTAGCACGGATAGCCCCCTGAGCACGAGCGCCGAGGCGGTCATAAGCGCCCCGTTCACCAGATATTTCTTCAGCCTTGTCATACCCGTCCCTCTTTTTCTTTTTTGTAAAATATATGCCCCACCTCACCGCATTATACTTTGCAGGGGTGGAGAGGGATAAAAATAAAGGACGCCTTGCGGTGTCCTTTTTTTATTTTGTGAGAAAATCTATTAATGCTTTTTGCTTTTCTTCGGGCATAGCTCGAAATGAGTCAACAAGCTTTTTTTCGCTCTCGGTCAAAATTTCTACATCTTCACTCTCATTGAAAAATTGCGATAAAGTTATTCCGAGCGTGGAGCAAATAATTTGAAGTGTGTCGACCTTGGGTGCGGAGCCTCTGTTAAACATGGATTGCAGAGTGGATTGAGGAACTCCCGACTCTAAAGAGAGTGTGTATAATGTCCAATCTCTTTGATAGCAGAGTTCTTGAATTTTTTTATTTATATCCATAAAAACCTCGATCATAATTCGTTATTTTTATTATAATACGCAAATGAGAAAAATATAAGACGCAAATGCATTGACAAAACAACGCATTTGCGTTATAATTATAACGAAAATACAGAAAGATGGTGATTTTATGTCTAAAAATCAAAATCTACACAACGCAAAGAACGCGAAGAACGACGAATTTTACACTCAACTTGCCGACATTGAGAACGAGCTGAAGCACTATAAGGAATATTTTTGCGGCAAGGTCGTGCTCTGCAACTGCGATGATCCTTACGAGAGCAACTTTTTCAAATATTTCGCTCTGAATTTTAATCATCTGGGGCTGAAAAAGCTCATTTGCACCTGCTACGACTCATCTCCGATCGTCGGCGAGCAGCTTGAGCTTCTCCCGAACAGGAGACCGTACAAGATAGAGATCAGCGAGGTGCTCGACCACAACGGCGACGGCGCGGTCGACCTCTCCGACGTTGAATATCTGTTGAAAAACAAAAAGAACATTCTCGCACCCCTTCACGACGGCGATTTTCGCTCCGAGGAGTGCATAAAGCTCCTGCGCGCGTCCGATATCGTGGTAACGAACCCCCCGTTCTCCCTCTTCCGCGAGTATGTCGCACAGCTGATAGAATATGATAAGAAATTTATTATTATAGGCAGTAAAAATGCAATAACATATAAGGAAATTTTCCCACTTCTTAAAGAAAATAAAATGTGGATAGGGTATAATGCCGTTAAGGAATTTCAAAAGCCCGATGGGGGAAGTCAAAAGTTTGGTAATATAGGTTGGTATACAAATCTTGATACAAAAAAGCGTCATGATGAATTACTACTTTATAAAACCTATAATCACGATGATTACCCACATTACGACAATTATAACGCTATAAATGTCGATAAGGTGGTCGATATTCCGTGCGATTGGTGCGAGAGCTGGGGGATCACTACGGAGGATCTCAAGAAGCTTGACGCACAGGCTTGGGATACAGTCAGATTTTCCGAGGAAAACGGAAAAACCATTCATTGGGTGATCCCTGCACAGGGAACGCCCCTCCGTCTTGCCATGCACGAGCAGAGGGATGGCTACCGCGAGGCGATCGAGCAGGCTCTGTCCTCGCAAATGTATTGCAGCGGTGCCGCGGGAGTTCCGATAACCTTTATGGACAGCTATAATCCCGAGCAATTTGAGCTTATTAAGTTCCGCAAGGGTGATGATGAGAAGGATCTGACATATAGACAGACAGACAGACAGACAGACAGACAGACAGACAGACAGACAGACAGACAG
>CAYPRM010000073.1:0-3237 GCA_964413365.1 uncultured Lachnospiraceae bacterium
AGGTTTATGCTCGAACATATTCTTAGGAGGGGCTTATTATATCCATTTAACTATGGGAGCACGATTGATATGATACCACAAGTGAGGAGAAAAATCAAGGGGTAAAGTGCAAAAATTGCAAAAAAATTAAAAAATATCGGAATCGTGCAAAAAATAATCGCAAAAAACGCTTGACAAAGCACAGCGCTTTGTGCTACAATAATATGCCGCATAATGTCAGGTCGTAGAGAGCGGACGGATTTTTGATAAAAAACGAGCCGCCCCTGCCTTAGCGAGTCTATAAGAAAGAGAGGTGCTACTTCCATGTTTGCAATCATTCAGACCGGTGGAAAGCAGTACAAGGTTAGCGAGGGCGATATCGTCTTTATCGAGAAGCTCGACGTTAACGAGGGAGACACAGTTACCTTTGACTGTGTAAAGGCTTTGTCCGACGGTGAATCCTTCAAGGTTGGTGCTCCCAACGTTGACGGCGCAACCGTTACTGCAAACGTTCTCAAGAACGGTAAGGCAAAGAAGATCTATGTTCTCAAGTACAAGTCCAAGAAGAACGAAAAGAAGAAGATCGGTCACAGACAGCCTTATACCAAGGTTCAGATCACAGCGATCAACGGTTGATCTTCAAAGGGCGTCATAATTATGACAAAAGTAGTTTTTTTCAGAAGTGGCGGAACGTATTACGGATTCCGTGAACAGGGGCATACAGGCTACGGCGATGAGGGGTACGACATACTTTGCGCGGCTCTCTCCGCCATGACGATGCTGATCATCAATTCATTGAACGTCGTTTTCGATGCAGAGCTCGATTATAGCATAAACGAGGGCGCAACAGAGGTGATCGTTCAATCGCAATCAGCCCTGCCTGAATTTGAGGAGGACGAGAGAAAGAGATACGCGGTATCGGGTCTCTTCATGTCCTACCTTGTCCAGCTTCAGGATCTTACCGAGGAATATTATAAATTTCTCGAGGTCGAGGTCATCGACAAGGAATACGAAGCGCCGTCACAGGGCACCGACGATGAGGTCGGAAAACAAAATTTTAGTACGGAGGAATAAGAAATGTTAAAGCTTAGTTTGCAGTTCTTTGCTCATAAAAAGGGTGTCGGCTCCACGAAGAACGGCCGCGACAGCGAATCCAAGCGCCTTGGCGTGAAGAAGTCTGACGGTCAGCACGTGCTCGCAGGCAACATCATCGTAAGACAGAGAGGCACGTCCATCCATCCCGGCAATAATGTCGGAATCGGCTCTGACGATACACTTTTTGCTCTTATCGAGGGTAAGGTTAAATTTGAGCATAAGACGAAGTCTAAGAAGCAGGTTAGCGTATACGCTGACTGATTCTTAAAAGCAAAGGGCACAATATGTGTCCTTTGTTTTTGCTTTTTTAATGGCACGGGAAAATATTTTCAAAAAATTTCAAAAAATCCCGAAAAGCCCTTTACAAAATCAAAAATATGTGGTAAAATGTAAAACGTATGACGTAATGCTCGGTTTTCGGGAAAATAAGACGGACGTAACGCGCCGTGTTTCACCCGCCGATGACTGTGCTTTTCGTTAAATTTTAAGAAAGGTGAAAAAGAAAATGACAAGAGAAGAAAAGCAGGCAATAATCGCCGAATATGCTACTCATGAGGGCGATACAGGTTCTCCCGAGGTACAGATCGCTGTCCTCACACATAGGATCAATAGCCTTAACGAGCATCTTAAGAATAACCACAACGACCACCATAGCCGTCGCGGACTTCTTAAAATGGTCGGACACAGAAGAAATCTCCTTGGCTACCTCCAGAAGGTAGATATCGAGAGATATCGCTCGATCATCAAGAGACTCGGCATCAGAAAGTAATGCACAAATATGGAGTGGGGAGAGTGGGTTTTTGCCGACTCCTCACTCCGTTTGTTTGTATTCCGAGGCTTTTTTTGAGCAAAAGAAAAAAACAAAAAAATCTTACGGTCGGATTAGCAGTTAATTATGCCCCCAAACCACATTTGGAGGTGTAATTAAGTGCTAAACCCCGTAAGAACTTAATTAATAAAATGAAAGAAATTACGGAGGAAACAAAAATGAGTAATCCCATCAGCACACCCATGGTGTTCAAGAATTTCAAGGCGTTCCATTATACCCTTGCAGGCAGACCTCTCGTCGTCGAGACGGGTAAGGTGGCAGGCCTTGCAAACGGCTCGTGCCTCGTAAGATACGGTGACACAGCTGTCCTTTGCTGCGCTACGGCTTCCGAGAAGCCCCGTGACGGCATAGATTTCCTTCCTCTCTCCGTTGACTACGACGAGAGGATGTACGCGGCAGGTAAGATCCCCGGCGGCTATCTCCGCCGTGAGGGCAGACCTCCCGAGAAGTCGATACTCGCAAGCCGCGTTATCGACCGCCCCATCCGTCCCCTGTTCCCCAAGGATCTGCGTAACGACGTAGCACTCTCGCTCACCGTTATGTCCTATGATCCCGACTGCTCGCCCGAGATCACGGCTATGATCGGCGCGTCCATCGCCCTCTCCATATCCGATATTCCGTGGAACGGACCTATCTCAGGCGTATTTATGGGACTTGTTGACGGAAAGCCCGTCGTCAACCCCACCGAGGCACAGAGAGCAGTCTCCGACCTCGAGCTTACCGTCGCATCGTCCGCTAAGAAGGTCGTAATGATCGAGGCAGGCGCAAACGAGGTAGAGGATGACGTAATGTTTGACGCTATCATGATCGCACATAAGGAAAATCAGGGAGTGCTCGAGTTCATCAACGCAATAGTTGACGAGATCGGCAAGCCCAAGTTCGATTATCCCTCCTGCGAGCTTGATCACGATATGTTCGATAAGATATTTGACTTCTGCGAGAAGGACGTTATGGTCGCACTCGATACGGACGATAAGACCGTAAGAGACGCAAGAATGTTCCCCATCAAGGAGGCAATACTTGCTAACTTCTCCGAGGAATATCCCGAGCTTCCCAATATCATGGAGGAGCTCGTGTATAAGATCCAGAAGAAGATCGTCCGCCGCTGGCTCCTTGTTGATAAGAAGCGTGTTGACGGCAGACGCATGGACGAGATCAGACCTCTCGCAAGTGAGGTAGGCGTCCTTCCCCGTGCACACGGATCGGGACTCTTCACAAGAGGACAGACACAGGTGCTCTCCGTTGCAACGCTCGGCACACTCAGCGAGGCACAGCTCCTTGACGGCGTTGATAACGATAAGGAAAAGAGATATATGCACCACTATAATATGCCC
>CAYPRM010000074.1:0-3236 GCA_964413365.1 uncultured Lachnospiraceae bacterium
CGACTTTGAAAAAGAATTTGGAAATTCAGAACTTTCACTTAGGTACGCAGGAACAGCAAGTTCTTTTTACGAATGGCAGTTACATCATGAAGATGAATTTATGATTCCGGCAAAAAGCGGAGAATGTCATGGACAGCTTATTCTTTCTGATGCGGCTGGATGGAATTCAGAAATAAATGCTGTAACTTCGTTCAGAGTTCTTGAAAAGGGAACAGGCAGCGGACTTAATCCTGAAGTTAAAACTGTTAATGGTGACACAAACATCTATTTTGAAAACACAAGCGACAAAAATATTTATGTAGAATTCGGCTTGAACGAAAAGTTTGAGGTTACGATTACAAAAGTACCTGGTTACACAGTTGTTTACAACGGTGAAGAACTTGTTATAATTCCAGAATCTGCATTGTCTTATTACGTGTCTGAATATGAACTTGCAGAGGAAACAGACTATACAGTTGATGAAACAACAAAAACAATCACTCTAACTGATTCAGGCTTTGCAAAGATTTCTGAAACAGAGCCAGGCGAAGACGTTTACACAGTTGTTTACAACGGTGAAGAACTTGATACAATTCCAGAATCTGCATTGTCTTATTACGTGTCTGAATATGAACTTGCAGAGGGAACAGACTATACTCTTAGCGGAACAACAATCACTCTAGCTGATTCAGGCTTTGCAAAGGTTTCAGAAGTTGATGTAAGCAAGCTTTATGTAAAAGGTTCATTCAATGATTGGGCAGATAATTCCGATTATCAATTAAATAATTATAAAACAGAAGCTGACGGTTCTAAAATTTACGAAATTCCTTTTACCGCAACATATTCAGAGGAAACATTTAAAGTTGCTAATTCCAACTGGTCTATCGAATATTCTGGTGCAAGAGTATATCCAGATGAGGAGTATGCGAAGTTTACACAAATTAGAAGATCACTAACCGACAAAAGTACAGAGAATTCTTATATTTACAATTTAACTCCTACAGCTGAATACAAACTTACAATAAAAGAAAATGAAGAAGGTTTTTTTGTAAAAGTTACACTAACAAAGCCAGCCGAAGACCCAGTAGAAACGACATACACAGTTGTTTACAACGGTAAAGAAATTGAGAAAATTCCAGAATATGGATTGACTTCTTTTGAATCTTTTCTCACGGCAGGAAGTGATTACACACTTGATGAAACAACAAAAACAATCACTCTGACAGAAAATGGTTATTCAAAAATTCAAAAAGCAATGGTAACTGTTATTGATGTTTCTGAAGGAAATGTAGAGAACACAAGCTTTGTGCCTGCATCAGAATTTGATCAAATCGAATTTCCTGTATACAGTGATGCTGCTTGCACAAAACAAATCCCAGACACTTCGAAAATCAAAGCAGGTGATACTGTTTATATAAAACTAGGCGATATTATAGCATAATCGACGTTTCTTGATACTGTTTATGTAAAACTCTACATTACAACAATGGATGCTTTTAAACGATAAATTGCGTTTGAAAGCATCATAAAGACAACGCCATGCGATAATTTTCGCCTGGCGTTTCTTTTTATGGTGAATTGATAAAAGTTCATTTATTTCAATGTAATTTTAAATCCGTACTACATGGTTTTTTCTTGTCTTAAAATAAAAACTTGCGTTGTGCATACTTTCACACTCAAAAAAATTTTATCATTAATTAAACAGCCTTTTTTATTTTTCCAAGAAATTTTTTTCAAGCAAGAACGGAATTACGCCAACATAAATAATTCCGTTTTCATCAGAATATTCTTTTGCGTTTCCGTCGGTAATGATGATTTTTTTGTAGAAGTCGCCTGTATAAAAGAAAGGCAATGTTTCTTGCATTCTTTTTGATTCATTTTCTATACTGAACGCCGATTGTATATAGATTTTTTGAAATCCTTTGTTTACCACAAAATCAATTTCGTGCTGGCTTTTGTTCCGTTTTCCGTTTGAAGTTTTTACAATTTCAACAACGCCGACATCAACTTTGTAGCCACGAATTCTTAGTTCGTTGTAAATGATGTCTTCCATCAGATGCGTTCGTTCGATTTGGCGGAAATTCAGACGAGCATTACGCAATCCAATGTCCGTCGCATAAAATTTCATCGGATAATCAAAATAGGACTTTCCCTTTACATCAAAACGTTCCGCCTTTGAAAAAATAAAAGCGTCTTCCAAATGCGAAAGGTAATTTTTAACTGTTGCATCTGAAATTTTCAGTTTTAAAACGCTTTCCATTGTATTTGCAAGTTTATGCGGATTTGTGAGCGAGCCAACAGATGAAAAAAGAATTTTTATAAGACTGTCCATTGCAAAATCATCTTTTAGATTGTAACGTTCGCGCAAATCTTTTAAGTATAGCAAGTCAAATAGGCTAGAAAGATATTCTGATTTTTCTTCATCGTTTTCTTTTAAGACAGCAAGAGGCATTCCTCCGTACAAAAGATATTCTTCCCAAGCATCCGTTTTTTCAAGTTTTTTCGCTTCATAAAATTCGGAAAAACTTAAAGGAAAGATTTGAATTTCATCGCCTCTGTCACGAAAATTCGTAGCTACATCTTTTGAAAGAAGTCTGGAATTGCTTCCTGTAACATATAAATCGATATTTTTTTTCTGAGCAAGCGAGTTCAAAATGTCGTAAAAAGTTGTGTATAAAAGCGGTTCATCTTCCGGCGCAACTTGTTCATCAGTCTGGTTTTTTACTTTGTATGAAAGCTGAATTTCATCAATAAACACATAATATTGCTCCAAGTCAGATTCAATTCTTTGTGTTATGTATTTCTTTAATTTAAGCGGATTTCTAAGTTCTGTAAAATCGTCATTGTCGAGGGCAACAGCAATTATATTTTTTTCGTTTGCGCCTTGAGAAATAAGCCAATTTTTGTAAAGTGTGAAAAGCAAGTATGATTTTCCGCAACGTCTGATTCCTGTAATGATTTTTACGCGTCCGTTATTGCGTTGTGATGCCAGTTTTTTAAGATAAGAATCTCGTTTTATCGTCATGGTTTGTCCAGTTTAAATTTAAGGGTAAAATGCACCTAAGTTTGAAATATGATAATATTTTCGTTTGTTTACTACAAGTGAAATAAAAACTTGCGTTGAATGTCCGTTTGATTTAAGACTGAAGCAAACAAAACAAATGAACTTTCCAAAAATGTTCATTATTCCACAGGTTTTCCACAATTTTTAAAGTTTATGTATTTTATTCCGTTGCTTTCCGCTTCAAGATTTCCGC
>CAYPRM010000075.1:0-3134 GCA_964413365.1 uncultured Lachnospiraceae bacterium
AAGCCGTGTCTACTTTTTTGCCATTTTCAATTTGCGCAACTTATTGTACCTTATCGCATAATTACGTTGCTTACAGCAATGATACAAGCATCTTTGGCTATTTGTGTTTCATGCAACGTCTTCTCATCCGCAAAAGCAGGAACACAAGCAAGACAATTATCAAGAGCATCCAACAGATGCAATGATGATTGATTTCATCCGGCTTCAAATCAGATTGCGCTTCTGGAACCCATTTGGCATAAAGAGACATATTTTCTTTAACTACATCCGATTCAAAATCCCATTCTTTGCCCAAATCGATATCGGTATACCATCCTTCAAACTGATATCCCTCTCTTTGTGGGTCTGAGGGACGAGATATTCTTTCACCATATTGCACAAGTTGATCTTCTACTTTTGTGCCACCATTGGAATGAAATCTGACGGTACAATCCGTCGATATAATCAGCGTAACATCTTCACACTTACACAGATAGCTTCCTGAACCGTCTTGCAAGGACACAAGGTAATCGTTGTTTTTTATCACAGTGACACCAGATGTGCCGACCACCCGAAACTGTACTGTCCCGATCACCGTTTCCTGATTCCATACCGTTCCACCGCTCAATGATAAAAAGTTCAAATACAGTTCACGATATCCATCCGCTTTTTCAATATTTGATGTTGCGATACCGGAGTATAAAATTTCACTGTTGGGAACCAATTCCAAGATACGACTGTCATATTGCAATTCATCCTGCATTGCATACATGGTATACGAATCCATTTGATCCGTTTTTATTAGCTTTAAGCATATTGTTACGACATCACCATAGTTTACTTCTTTTGTATTTCTTCCATCCGCTGTAAGTGAAAAAATAAACTCACTATTATCACTCTCGGCTGCCAATGCCGGTGTTGCTGATATTACAATAAAAACTACAACAAGTAATGCAAAAAATCGTATATATTTGCGCATAACAACCTCTTTTGGTTAATGTAGCGCCCCACCCCATAATAAAAGGGTGGGGCGCTGTTGTACTCAGTTTGCTTTTTTCAAAATTACGGTAATAATTGCAGTTGCATCTTCAACATTAATAGTACCGTCACCATTGATATCTGCACGCAGGAATTTCTCGACTGTAACCTCGCTATCAAAGTTCTGATAAACAGCGTTGTACATATTATAGACCAGTTGTGCGTCGCAAGCATCAACCACGCCAGTCATGTTGACATCACATCCATAATCAACCGTAGTGGCACTACCGTCCGTAATATCCACCTTTGCTCCGGCTTCCTCTTTGGTCAATGTCTGGGTGAGCGCCAAATAGCAGTATGCATTATATTTATCAGACCAGAACATTTCATTTCCATCGTAAGTCGGAACCTTTCCATCGGCCAAAGCAACACTGTTTTTCACCAGCCACATTTCGCAACCATCCACCGTCAAATACTTGGAGATGGAAATACCCTCTGTATTGACGGTTCTGGTAATGTGAAACACAATGTTGCCAGTAACATTTTCGATGGTATACTGGTTTTCAACGTCAGTTTTCAGTGCAACGGGCTGGTTATTCATAGTAGCCGTTACGGAATAGTCGTAGCCCTTTTCGGAAACGATGGTCAGTGTATAACTCTTGCCAACCTGTGCGATCGTATCATAACCAGATGCAGCGCCTGCACCATTACCATCCACCGTAACCTTAAACTGGGTTTGGCTCTTTCTGACAGTAATCACCACCGCACCATTGATCGCTGTGCCAGGGATAGTGTAGGTATTGCTGGAAACAGAATATCCGCTGTAGGACTGGCCGCCAATGGTAATGCTGTCAACACTGTATGCCCAGCCTTCTTCATCTGGAATCGTAAATGTGTAGCTTGTGCCGTAGGTCGCTGTTGCAGATGCTCCCTGAATATCGCTTGCGGCATTGCCGTTGATGGTTACATCATAACTCTTAGGTGTGCGGCTACCGGTGATTACCAGTTTTCCGGTTACATTTGCGACGGTGTAAGTACCGTCCTGATTATCGATTACTGCCACATTAGTGCCATTCACAGTTGCCTTGATGTTTTCATAGGTATAGTTATTTTTGTCCGTCTGTGCAAAAGTATAGTTCTCGCCCTTGATTACTGTGGCAGGACCAGTGAAAATATCCGGCAGTGTCACATCATAGCTACGCTTGTTGATTGTTAAACTCACACTTGCATTGGTCAGTGTGGCAGAAATCAAGTCGCTCTTAGCGGCATTTTCCTTGTTGTTAAATTTCGCAGAAAGCAGTTCAACAGAAGCGTTCCCATCTGTTACAGCATCAAACGCAAGGACATAAATGCCTGCTCCTGTATTTTTGCTTGCGCCATAATCCTCCAGCGTCAGCTGGCCGTTTTCATTATTTACAGTGGCATTACCGAGGGTAGATTCACTCTGGTTGAATTTCAAATGTGCACTGTCGTAGGCAATCTCGATTTCAGCTGCTGCATATGTTGTTTCAGCAGTATGCGATACATCTACATTTACAAGGACGGTTTCACCAACACTTGGCACATCGGTCAGCGTTGTCAAACCGGAGGTATAGGATTCAGCAGAAGCATCCAAAACAGTTAGTGTCGCTTCTGCATAAGCGGTGCTTTCCCAGATGTTGCTGGCATAGTTGGTGGTCAGTTCAATATTTTTCAGGCCCACTTTGTAAGCACCTGCGGGGGTGTTGGCCGGAACAGTAAAAGTTGCGGTCGCAATGTTGGAGACATTTTCCAGCTGATCCAGGTCATCCGTACCATCCCAGGAAATGATTCCCTTTTCCAGATTGTAAGAACCCTTCAAATCAATTCTGGAGTCCGTGTTGTAGATGGAGGAAATCGTCAGTGCCTCGTCCCAATAAAAATACGCACCGATCGCTTCTAGTGTAACGGGCTTGCTGGTGTTAATGCTGAGAGTGACAGTCTGATCCTGGTCGCTGGTCGTAATGACCTCCTGATCAAGGGTGGCGTTGAACGTAACGCCCAGAGTGTTGCTCTCGCCTAATGCCAAAGCTGGAAGTGCCAGATTCAGGCTCAGGCAGAGACAGAGAAAAAGTGCCGTAATTTTTCTTTTCATTGTTTTACGCTCCTACAATAAAGTTACGGTCATAGGCACGGCAGCCAGCCGTGTCTATTTCCAT
>CAYPRM010000076.1:0-2485 GCA_964413365.1 uncultured Lachnospiraceae bacterium
TTGTTGTTCACATTAGCAAAGTTAGTCGAAGACACGACAGGTTATATTAGAAGTTACCCGTTAAAATGAGACTTAAGTTTATTATCTTTTTGACGCCACTTTTTTATTAAATCGATTTCTCGATCAATAACTGTTTGATAAGAATCGTAGACATTGATGTCAACATCAAATACTTTTACTATTTCCTGCAACTCAAATATCAATTGATTGCAGTTGCCGAGAGCTGCATTAAAGAAACTTCTGCGTTGCTCAAGTTCCGCTAAACTTGTCGGATAGATACTATAAGCCGACAATAAATTGCGAGTAAGCAACTTTGCAATCATATCGATATCGGTTTTATGATTTTGTAATAAATATCTGTATCGACCGAAATCTTCTTCTCTGTCTTTACTGTAAGCATAACGAGTTCTCACAAAATGATGAATATCTTTTATACCGAAGTTCCTTTGCGCAAACTCGTTTAGCATATCGGTAATTTTCATAGAATGTATGACCGGTTCATATCTAGATTCTTTGCGGTTAATCGCTAGGACACTCATTCGTAATCCTTGCCCGTAATTTCCTTAAACTCATCTTTCGTAATCCAATTTTTTACCACCGCATTACGAACTCTGTCCTCATTCCAAACATGCAAACCAAACCATTCTTTTACTTTATAGTAATTTTTGCTATGCATACGGCTCTTTCCTCCTTTAAAGTTCTACCCCAGTCATCATCGCAACGTATTCCAAATCGGCTCGTTGTGTTATCTTCGTAAGTTCATCCTCCGTCAAATCACGAAGAATAAACCAGTATTCATTACCGTATTGTTTAATCTGTACTAACTCCATGTTAGTGTGGTTTTCTACAACACCTTCGGAGTCTTCAATACTTACCGAAGAAAGATTACCGATGAAAATATCTTCAAGAATCTCGTCTTTTGAAACGAAGTTGTTACCATTCATTTTCAAATTCTCAATAGCATTTCCATCGGACAATGTAATTTTATATGTTTTGTCCATAACAAAATCTCCTTATAAATTTTGAATTACGGGGCATACAGCCCCTTATGTTAACCAATAACGAAGTACGGACGAACCCCATAGCTAGCGTCCGCGTCGTCGCTGCTCGCATAGCCACCGTGGTACACACGAGCAAAGCTAGTCGAAGACACGACATCTCTCAACCAGAAATAAGATCTGATGTTGAGTTTCTTTGGATTCAATCTAAACAACGAGAATTGTTTCTTTGCCGTAGTGTAATTTGCAGGAATGGTCGAACCATTTCCCATCGGAGATCTGATAAAGCAACCGTAAACCATTACTTCGTTCATAAGTTCAACAGTTGAATCAAACCAAGCGCCACCGGACGGATAACCATTTGTGACCGCATTCGTCAAGTAGTCTCTATGTGTAAGTACAAGGTCACCAAATGCTCCGGTAATTTTCGTTTTAGCCGTTTCAAGGTTCTCGGTATACATCTTCGAACCCGTATATCCACCCGTAGTAACATTTGTATCATTCATTTGCGCAGCATACAAGTTTGTATCAGGGACAATAACGAGGTGATGTTTCGTGAAATTTGTATCTCCGCAGTTATAGAAGTAATCCATATCTGCGATACGCCAAGTTACCCCGTCAATAACCCAATAATCTCCGACAAACAAATCCTTAAATGTTCCATTTTGAATTGCAGTTTTGTGTGCATCTGAAACGGAATTTCCAAGATTCTTGCCTCTGTAAATGTTAGCATGCATTGACGAATCCACGAGTGAATCGAGGAATGCCACCGCCGCATCGGAAACCTTGATAATCTTCGTTCCGTTTGTACCGTCTTTAATCAAATAGTCGCCATCGTCGAAAGACGTGGCTTTTGTATATTCTGAAATTCTCATTTCAATCTCCTTAATAATTAGAATCTAAGAGTGCGTTACTCTTGAGTTTATCGATATCTGCTTTGTTGCTTGCAATGTCTTCCGCATTCGCATCAATTCTCTTCGTTAATTCATCCATAGAATTATTGATTTCAGATTGCATTCTAACATAATTCTTAAGCATAACTTCTAATGCGTCTATTCTATCAACCAACGACTCAACGTCTTCCATATCGATGAAATACGTAACAGTTTCAATAATATCGTTATTACTATCAAGAATACTGTCGCCATCAGAATCTGTTAGATTCAATACTAATTCGTGTTTACCAAGTTGGAGCATTAGCGTGCCACTGCCGGCAGCCTCCGCCCTCTGTGCGTAAGCCAACGAATTAGCCTCCGAATCTTTTGCGTTTGAAGCGGAAGTAGCTGCTGCGCTCGCAGAAGATGAAGCATTGGTCTCAGATGTCTTTGCATTCTTTTCACTTGCTGAAGCTTTCGTTTCGGAAAACTTAGCATTTGTTTCTGAAGTCTTAGCGTTAGTTTCAGATGCTTTTGCTTGCGTAGCAGATGTACTCGCTGCGCTCGCAGAAGATGAAGCATTGGTCTCAGATGTCTTTGCATTCTTTTCAC
>CAYPRM010000076.1:2585-3106 GCA_964413365.1 uncultured Lachnospiraceae bacterium
TTGCTGAAGCTTTTTCAGCCGATTTTTCTGCATCGGACACATACTTAATAATATTCTTCATCTCATCTGTAGATTCAACGTCTGATTCCTGAATGGGATTTCTATCAATCTCCATTGGAATAGAACTTGACGCTGCGACTTTATCACTTGTGACTATCTCGACTACAGGAAAAGAATTCCCGTATGCCGAAGTCATTTGATAAGTTATCTCAAAATACAAGACATTTCTTTGATCATTGCAACCAAGCACAGGATTATATACAACTTTACCATCGGGTTTTCGGAAACGGACATTAGCTTCTGCTCCGTCCGGCAAGGTGTATGCAAAACCATCTGAAAACATAGATACCGCAATAATCGGCAAGCTATTATCGTATTGCACGATATGAATCGGCTTTGATACCGTTCTCTTTTTAAAATCTACGGATGTGTTATGTACAATCCTTTCCGATTCCGGAACATAAGTTTTCATAGATTACCGTCCTTATTATTTTGTTTTCGTTTCTTGCTTTGTTTCCTTA
>CAYPRM010000077.1:0-2984 GCA_964413365.1 uncultured Lachnospiraceae bacterium
TCTGCCGTTCTGCCACGTGAAGTTCCATGCCTTGGTATTGTACCAGTTGGTGGGGGTGCCGATGGCATCATAGGCATAGCTTTCACTGTAGGTGGTATCTCCCAACTGCCAACTCTGGCTGCTGGTCCGGTTGGATGTGTCGTAAATATGCTCCGTCTGCTGGACAATGGAACTGCCGTCAGATTGATTAGGATAGGGACATTTATTGTTTGAGTTGTAAAAGATGTATACTCAGCTAGTTGGATACCCGGCGGAACTCAATTTTGTCACCAACGTCAAAGTACGTGCTCTTTATCACGGTTGCTACAAAACTCTGATCGGAGGTATAGTCACCCTCCCAGGTTTCGAATGGACAACCGGTTATGGCGTTGTCGGAAATGTTTTCGGGTTGATACACATTAATTCCAACAGCCATGTCAAATACAATATAAATGTCGATAGATTGTCCACCGATATATAGTACACCTATGCCGTCACCAGATTCCGAAGTACAAAATGAAATATCTCCGGTCTCAGAACCCCATTGTGTGCCGGGATTATCACAAGGTCTTAGACCATGCCAGGATTTATATGTGCGTTTCACACAATTTGTGCAAAGAACAGCCAGCAGGATAATGAGTAATGATATTACAACCGGCTTTATCAAACGATGTTTCCTCATGATTAGCCTCCCAAATAGTATCTGCTTAGGAAAACGCAAAAGAATCCATGCAACTCTTTACCGCTTCAGATGATTCGGTAAGCTTGTGCTTTTCAATAACGCTTGTTAAATACTCTTTGTTGGCATCTTCCGTTAATTCAGCTAATATAGCGACAGTAGCACATCTGATGTGATAGTCGTTGCAAGATAGAAAGCTAATTATAGAGTCCAATACGTTGACCTCACCAAGAATATATCTGGCATAAAAAGCACCGAGCCGACATAAGGAACTAGGATCTTTTGTGCTAATCTGTATAAATAGATCTGTATCATTTACTGTCGTAGGTGCCAATGCATACATTACATCTGCACAGGAACATATTGCGTAATAGCGGGCGGTAGGGTCTGGTTCAATGAGCATTGCAGTACGTAGAAGAGCGAGACTCTCATTGGAAGGACAAGACCCCAACGAATCATAAGCATCTGTTCGGACAAGTACATCGGGGTCTTTTGTCAAGCGAATGAGGATTTGTTCAGTTTCGCTAGATGGAAAAGAGGAAAGCATTGATGCAACTAAATCTCGAATGTATGAATCGGTATGAGTACTCCATTGGGTTACGTAATGGTAATCAGTTCGTTCAAGCGTTGGTTGTGGTTCCAACTGTCGGATCCTATCTTCAATTTCGACTGTGTCATTGTTACACATTATTTGGTTCTACTCCTCCCATTATACCGGCTACCTAGGTAGCCTGGGGCAACGTAATTTCCAGCAGCGGCGCTATGGCCGAGATTAACCCCCTTCGTTACCGGGAATACTGCTACGATAACGACACAAAACTGTACATCGTAGACATAGGTAGCGGCGGTGGAGCTGATGGTGGTGCTGCCGGATTTTGCGGTAGCCAACTGTCTGCCGTTTTGCCACGTGAAGTTCCACGCCTTGGTATTGTACCAGTTGGTGGGATTTCCGATGGCATCATAGCTGATGGAATGGTCGTCGTAGGCGGTCAGCAGGTCGAGCCATTCGATGTTCCACAGCTGCAGCCCGGATAATCCGGACTGCAGTTGCATTGGTCATGGTTATCAGAGAGTGTTCTGCTTGGCTATGTTAGAATAGCGGAGCGTAGTCATCTGAAAATGGAATTTGATATTTTTCTGCATACTGCATATTTTGCTGATAATTTTTTCGCAGAAATCCCTCGATTTTTTTGTTATTCTTCGTGAGAATGGCATAAAAGAGATCTGCAAATGGGGCAAGCTCACTCTGTAGTTCGTTCATACGCTGGAAATATTCATCGTAATTTCCAGCAGAGATTAAGGAATCAAAATTCAAGTGAAATGTGGACATAGCATGCGTGTATCTACCGGCACATAAGTGAAATGCCTCTTTGGGTTTTCCACAAATTAGGAATGGAGCACAATATTCGGTCTGGTAGTGCCGAATATGCCCAGAGTCCGCATTAGAAAGGATTTCCGCATTATCTAACAAATCTTTTTGTGTCTTCATAGAATTTAATAAGTCAAATCCCTTATCCAACATCGCACTGTAATGCTCTTGAATTCCCATAAATTCGCAGCCTGCGCAGTTACGACCGTATAAGTTTGCAGGGCAAAACCTTGCACAACCGTATTCACAAAAAAATACTCCGGGATCACCGAATACATGGAAATAAAGCCTAATGATACAGTGTTTGATTTCCTATTGGTGGAGGAATAATACGGAGAATTAGGCGACATATACTCTCGATTCTGGGTACTGATAACCTGTAAAATTCCATCTCCAACACATCTAAAGTAATTGGCTTTTAGTTTTTTAAAGCCATAGCTTTTACATAGGTCGGTAAACTGTCTTGCAGTTAAAATGTTTTCCATTACTACCACCCCAATTCATTTGGTTACGACAAGACTAAACCAGCAGCACCAGCGGCACCAGCAGCAAGGCCGGCAGAGGCGATGGCATCATAGCTGATGGAATGCTCGTCGTATGCTGTCAGCAGGTCAAGCCATTCACTGTTGCCATAGGTGTAGTTGTGTGTTTCCTTGCCGGAAACGCTGCGGATGTTGCCGTAGGTGTCATATGTGTAGTTATATGTACCCTTGGTGTTGACTTCCTTGGTCAACTGCCCCTGCTGGTCGTAGGTATAAGAGGCGTTCTGGGCGGTGTTATTGGTTCCGGTGACTTTGCTGATGTTACCCAGACTGTCGTAGGAGTAGCCCAGGGTGAAGGTGCTGAAATTGGTTCCGCCGGGCCGCTGACTGTAGGCAATGGAGCTGACCTGGGTAGTGGTTTTACTGCCGGAGCTAATATCCCGGTAGGTGTAGTCCTGCCGGAAATAATAGTTGT
>CAYPRM010000078.1:0-2910 GCA_964413365.1 uncultured Lachnospiraceae bacterium
TAATATTATATTACAAAAAAGCAAAAAAGTCAATAAACTTGAGCGATTTTATTCATAAAAATGAATATTTTATCATTTTATGCATTTTTCGCGATATTTACGAATTTTTTCAAAAAAATGCATACAAGCTATTGAAAATCTGAGAGAAATATTATATAATATAGACAGAAATACACGCCTTGCGGCAAAGGAGCTTCAAAAATGTCAAGAAGAGATTGTGAAACACAGATGTTCCGCGTCCCAAACGAACGCGAGGAGCAGACAAGAAAAATTTTGCAGGAGATATACAACGCACTGAGCGAGAGGGGCTACAATCCCATAAATCAGATCGTCGGTTATATCATCTCCGAGGATCCCACCTATATCACAAATCACAATAACGCTCGTGCTCTCATCAGAAAGCTGGATCGGGACGAGCTTCTTGCTACGCTTCTTAAGAACTACCTTGGAGTCTGATAATGAGATTTTTTGACCTCAGAGGGGGAAGCGCCGTTCCCTATATTCCTGTGCCCACCCTTTTGTGCGTCGGTAATTTTGACGGTGTTCACCTCGGACACCGTCAACTTATTGAGAGGGCACGCTCCCATCTTGACGCTCTTGCTCTCGACGGCAAGGAAAAGCCTGCCTTCGGCGTATGGTTCTTTGATTCCTCGTCGTACAAGGGGCAGGATCAGCTCTGCACGCTCGAGGAAAAGCTCGCGATCTTCGCCTCCCTCGGGCTTGAATATGCCGCGGTGGCGGAGTTTAACGAGATGCGTTATCTCTCGCCCACAGAATTTGTCTCGGAGATACTTATAGAAAAATGCCGTTGCCGCCATGCGGTATGCGGTGAGAATTTCAGGTTCGGCAGAGGTGCTGTGGGAGATGCGGCGGAGCTTTGTCGCCTTATGGGGGGCAATGCCACAATCGTGCCTCTCCTCTCGCACGGTGGGGACATCGTATCGTCCTCACGGATAAGACTGCTTCTCTCGGGTGGTGATATACTCGGGGCAAACGCTCTGCTCGGCGGATACTACTCGATCTGCGAAAGCGTCGTTCACGGCAAGGGGCTTGGCAGGACGCTCGGGATGCCGACGATAAATCAATACCCGACTCGCAAGCCGCTCCTGCTCTCAAACGGAGTTTATGCCACGCTCTGCACGCTTGACGGGGTGAGGTACCTCGGCGTTACGAATATTGGCGTGCGTCCGACGACGGATGCGGACGGTGTGAAAAATGCGGAAACGTACCTGCTCGACTACACGGGCGAGTGCTACGGAAGGCTTGTAAATGTGGAATTTATCGCAAGGCTTCGCGACGAGGTGCATTTTTCCGAGCTGTCGGAGCTTACGGCGCAGGTTGCTATGGACATTGAAAACGCAAGGGCTTTGCTCGGGAGCATGGGCAAATTATAGAATTCACAGGATACAAAAATAAATTTTCGGAGGTAGGATGTGCGAAAAAGGATAGCCGCTCTGCTTATCGCGGTGATCGCTACGGTCGCGGCGGTAATTCCCTGCTACGCTTATCAGCTCGACGAGAGCGAGATAGCGGCAGGGGCATATTATCTTTACAATATTGAAAATTCCGCCGTGCTCGCGCAGAAAAATGCAGACGTCGCCATCTCTCCCTCGTCGACCGTCAAAATGATGACTGCCTGCGTCGTGCTCGAGTCGGGTATTGACCTTACGAATGTCGTTGTGGTAACGCGTGAGATGCTCTCGACCTCGTCGGGCAGGGCTATGGGGCTTACCGCAGGCGACAGGCTCACGCTTGAGGATCTTCTCTTTGCGACCGTCTGCGGCGGGTACAACGATGCTTCCCTCGTGCTCGCACTCTCTGTGTGCGATAGTGTGGGGGATTTCGTTGGGCTGATGAATACCAAGGCGCAGGAGCTTGGAATGGAAGCGACGGTGTACGTAAATCCCACGGGCATTGAGGAATCGGGCATGACCACGACTGCAAGGGATATTGCGACGCTCGCTATGCACCTTTCGCAGAATGAGAGGTTCATTGAGATCGGTGCGACAAAGTCCTACACCCTCTCCACCAACGCCACCTGCTCACGCAAGACCGTTACCAATCGCTCCTCCCTGCTCGCCTCGTACAGGGGAATGTCAAATTTCAATACGGGCTCGGGCAACGGGGATCACACCGTTCTCTACTATAAGAGCGGTGGGCTGACGTATATATGCGTCGTTATGAGTGCTTCCACGGTCTCGGGCGATGCTCTCGAGGGCAGCTGTGCTGAAGCACTCTCAAAAAGATTGCTCGCACACGCTACAAACGACTACTCCGTGCGCACGCTGATAAGTGCGGACAGCGTGATCGACACCGTTCCGCTCAAATATTCCGTTGAGCTCAATAAGATAGATCTTTATCTTGCAGAGGACGTGAGCGTCTACCTTTCAAACGAGATAAGCACGGAGGGCGACCTCGTATACAGCAGATATCTCTATGACGACCTCGCCGCGCCACTCTCGGCAGGTCAGCAGGTCGGCGAGCTTGTCGTTTCCCTTGACGGGCGGATCGTCGCTGTCGGCGCAATCGTCGTCAGAGAGAGCGTTGAGAGAAATTCGTTTCTCTATTTTATGGATCTTATGAAGGACTACCTCACCTCGCGCTCGTTTTTGATCACCCTCGTGTCCTTCGTCCTCATAATGCTCGCGTACTACCTCCTAAAGCGCAGAAGGCTCGAAAAAATGTATAATAAAATGAGCCGCGCCGCACGCCGTGCCCCCAAAAGAGGCGGTAACGGTGGGGAGAGGAGATAATGTGGCGTGAAATTTGAAATTTTTCGAAAAATAATCGCAAAACCCCTTGATTTTTATAAATTATTGTGATATAATATCAAAGTCGTCAATCGACGGCACAATACAGGGGTATAGCTCAGCTGGTAGAGTACCGGTCTCCAAAACCGTGGGTCGCGGG
>CAYPRM010000079.1:0-2813 GCA_964413365.1 uncultured Lachnospiraceae bacterium
TTTGGTTCCAGATCGCCCGCTGCACGTCGTTCGTCGGCGCCGGCGCCCAGCCCTCCTGACAGGCGATACGATAGGGAACAAGTCTGGCAGGGGTAACGCCAAGGTTAGCCATATATGGTTCCATGCGCATCACAACGTCGACCGGAAGTTTCCCATTGGGGAATATGTCGAGGTCATCCGTTTTCGTAACGGCTCCTAGAAGCGAAATACCATAGTTGGAGGTCATGCCTCCGCAGAGCATGGCAAAGGCTCGGGAAATCTCCTTCGTCACACGGGCTTGAAAGAATGCCATCTTTGAGCTTTTGAGCGGCGCAATGTTCATCATGGCCCAACGGTCTTCGGGTGCGACAAGTACGCGCGGCATGGATGGATTGTCAATGACATAAAGAGTTGATCCGCCGACCACTTCTGGCTTCGGGAAAGAGAAGTCGCCGTCGAGGAACTCTATGGAAAAGTTCGTTTCCTTTCGTAGGTACTCGACAGAGCCTTCAAGCCACGCCCTATCGGCCGAGGACTGGGCATTGACTATGGCGATAATCCCTTTCATTGAACCAGGACGGGCAATTTTGGAACCGCCGCGTCGGATTTCCAGCAGACGCTTCAATTCCGCTTTCTTTTCGGGCGTGAGGTTGTCTTTACCTGCCCTTTGAACCGTCTTTACAACGCCGTCACCAAAAGGCGTCTCCTGTGCGGTTGGCGTGACGCTCCCGCTCACCTCGGCAAATAAGAGCAGAGAGATTGCCGTGAATGCCGTTTTCATAACAAGACGTTCTCTTCGTGCCTATTTTTTCAGATTCCGTATACGCGCCCGTGTCAGCACACCAAATTTCATGGGGGCAATGCCTCGGGATTCGAGCACACGGTTTGCCGCCGTGACAAGATCGTCGATATCCGCGTCTGTCATGTCTTCAGAACAGGCCACTTCATTTACCTGCTTGCGCAAGGCGTCTTTGTAAAGGGCCAATTTTTGTGCCTCGACGTATGCATCCTGAACGATTCCCTCAATATCTTCGCCACGATCCAACGCTTCTTTCATTCGAAAGCGCGTCTCAATAACGGCACGTTTGAGCGACTGCACGTCCTTAGGGTCGTTTTCGTCGACCACAATCGGCGTTTTCAGAGATTCTCGAAACGCCTTTTCGTAGTTGCCGCCATGACGTACCGGCCCGCCAATCAACGTTTCTCCGGGCCTAAGCGCAAGGATGACGGCGAACTCATTGTCCGTCGTGTGCTCGAATATTGCGGCTGGATGGGAACGATTCGCGCCACCTGGTTCGACAACACGAACTCCGCGTCGACGATGCAATCTGCCACTCGGTAGGAGGACGTAGCCGTTTCGCTCCTCCCCCACTTTCTGGCGGACGTCTTTTTTGGGGGAGACCGTGGGGGAGACCGCCGCAGCGGACACCGAACGCGGGATTCGTACGGAGGGAGGGGGGACTGCGAATATTTCTCCGTCCTTTTCAACGGTCGTATCCGCCTTGTTTGGAATCGACGCCCACAGGATGATTGCGACGGCAACGACAATGATTCCACACGCGGTCAGCAGAATTTGCGCGTACTTACCAACCTTGTCCCTATGCGCTAGATGCCAATACATAGTTTATTCCCGGGAAGAAATCCCGCCCGAATGCTCGGACTGGATTTCTTCCCGACAACGTGAATTCCATGCATTTACGCGCGTTTGCGCTTCAATGCGAGCCCGGCCACGCCGAGCATCAGGAGCAGTCCCGACGTGGGCTCGGGAGCGGCGGTCCAGTTGGTGGTCTGAAGCCCCAGACCGCCGAAGGTGAGCCCCGTGGTGTCTTGATACGTATCGGATGCAAACCCCGCCTTGACAAAGGCGTCGATGCCGTCATAGGAGGCCGCCGTGGCCGTGTCGACATAGAGGACCATGCCATACACGGTCACGGGAGAATCGGAACTTCCGTCGGCCAACCCGGTCTGCGCGATGTTCGCCTGCCCGTTCGGCTTCGCCGTAGCGGTGAGGGCTGCCCCGACTCCGCCAACGACGTAGTCATTGTATAGTTTCGCCACATCCGTCGCCTTGGCTTCGTTGTAGGCATCAAGTGTCGCGAACGTGTAAAGATACGCCGTGTAGGACGTAGCGTTCGCCGTGCCAACGGCGCCAGTCGCCGCGGTGGCGGCCTTGACCGTACCGGAGTTCCACTTGACCGACGCCGCCTGCGTCGCTGCCGCAAGGGCGGCTACGCTGAGTGCAATCACGAGTTTGTTCATTGTCTGTTTTCCTTTTGTTTCTTCGATGGCAGCAACCCTGTTCCGCAAACCTTGGATTAAAGGGCGGATGGAATGATGACGCCAGCTTTGTCTGTCGACACCTGGAGCATGAAACCCGATGCGGCGGGTATCTTGACGTCGTTCGCGTTAGGAAGGTCGGAGTTCCAATCCCAGTCGTCGTAGAGGTCGGCATCGTACCAGCCGACAACGGCTTTGGAGCTGTCGGTGAAATAGTCCTTCATGATGTCGATGTTGTCTTGGTCGACGTAGTAGTACATGCCCTTGATTCCGCCCCACTGATTAAGGATCGTGAGCGTGTCGGAACCAGATGAGAATGCGGGATTGGCGAGAATGTCGCCAAGCGTGATGTCGCTGGGAGTACAGTTGCAACGGAAGGATTTTTTCCCTGCATCGCATTCGAGGTCGATGTCCTCCGCATCGACTCCCCCGCTCACCACGATCGCCGCGCCGTCGGTCGAAACTTGGAGCATCACTGCCTCCCCGTCTTCAAGTGTCTCACCGTTCGCGTTAGGAAGGTCGGAGTTCCAATCCCAGTCGTCGTAGAGGTCGGCATC
>CAYPRM010000080.1:0-2811 GCA_964413365.1 uncultured Lachnospiraceae bacterium
TAACTTTTAGCATACTTTCCAACTCATCTACTCGTTTTTTTAATTTTTGAATTTCGTAAGTATTGAGTGCGATGAATTCTAAATATCTTAAACTTTGAATCTGATTATTATCCGCATCTATTCCAATGTGGTGAACTGCAATTTCGCCTGAAGTTATTCCAACTTTTAAAAAAGCCCGCTCCACATCTTGTGCAACAAACCCAATGTGTGTTTCTTCATTTTCATCGTCTTTAAATATATATGTAACCGGCCGTAATTCATCAAATACATTAGAATATTTATCATCAAGCAAATGAATATCTTTTTTTAATTTTATATCCGATGAGTTATCCAAATTCTTGGTGTAAACGCAATTCCAACGATAGGAACTCGAACCACAATCATATGTTGACCAGCCCGGCTCTATATTCTTATAAAACTCTATATAACTCTCATCGCTCTCAGAAAAAGTATAAGAACTTGTCCCATTAGCCGTAAATATTGCATTATCCCAACCCCAAAATGGTCCTGAAAATGTTTGAGTTTTTGATGTTTCTCCAGCTTGTAATGTCATGCTATGATAAGCCCAATCACCCCAAGTGCAATGCAAACGAAGCCCGAATGTTTTTACTTTGGTTAACGCTTTTGATAAAGTCAAAGTAATATTACACGAGGCCCAATTATAGGACAATGTCGCCGTGATTGATGAGCTGCTGTGATTTATCGTATAGTTGTATGATATTATAAGCGAATCATTGTAATATAATCCATTAGACCGATATGTGGCTGTTCCAACCTCAAGTTTAGTAGCGGTTAAATTATCAAAATTCTGATTCTCCAACTCCAAAGTTTTTACTTTCAACACACTACCAACGTTTCCATTATAGTTGTAAGAAAATATACTGAAGTTAGGATCTGCTTCCGTAGTCTTTAACATGCTACCCGTAACTGTCGTAGAACCAATCGTTCTCGATTCCATGCCCATTTCCAGTCCGGCAATCTTACCGCTCGATGCTTGAATTTTACCGGAGATGTCTGCGGCTTTCGCATACAATGAACCATCCGCCAAAACAGTAAAGTTTCCGTTAATTCTATCGCTATTACCGCTATAAAATATAACTTTGGAATTGCTTCCGCTTGTGACTAATGATGGCTTTGTATAATCACTGTTCGTACTTATACCAGCTGTGCCAGAATATAATTCGCCGAAGCCGATATTCCAAGTTCCGATCTTACCGCTCGATGCTTGAATTTTACCGGAGATGTCTGCATCCTCAGCATGTAAATAACCGTTTCGTCTGACGTAGAATTTAGACGTCCCGCTATATATTACTTCAAACACCGGGTTAATCGTAGAAACATCCCCGGTACCCGAACCCGAACCATAAGAAGTCTGCAACCGAATCGTTGTAGAAACGTCGGATACGGTTTCGGTTTTAGACAAACCGCTATCGGAAATAGTCCAACCGCCAATCGTTCCTTTATTGGATTTCAGTGAACCCGAGTTATCTACCGAGAAAGCCGTTGACGTGCCGAGTCGAATACCGTTCGTACCCAGATATACTCCGCTATGTTCGGAATCATTCATCGAAGTAATCCCCGAATAAATAGCCGTACTGCCAATGGTAAATCCACCGATAGTACCTTTGGAGGCTTTGATTTCACCCGTTAAGGTAATTCCGTCTTTATCGGCTCTCAATAACTCGTTCTCACCCTGCTTAAATATAAGTGCATCCGGTGAGATAGAATACGAATAGTTGTAAATGCTGTTCGAACCCGTGATTTCGAGATTGGCTGCATTAATTTGGCTTGCCACAAGTTTCCCCGTAACGTTTGCCGCCGCTACTTTTAAATCCGCAGCGTCGATTTGCTCTGCTGTCAGTAAACCCGTTATGTGGGCCGCAGGAACGATCAATCGCCCGTCTTCGTCTATGGTACACAAACCTATCACGCCTTTTGTAGCGGTGATACTGCCATCCGTAGACAATTCAAAAGCATATTTCTCATTTGCCGCCGCCCGTAGCATTCTTGCTCTCGTGGCGGTTTCTTCAATCTTACCACATTTAATGTCACAAGCACGAATACTTATCGCATTCAAGATACCCGTCGTCATAAAGTCGGCATTGATTTCACCGTCAATCGTCATCGCAAGTCCGTAACTTCCGTTATAACCCGTCTTGGAATATCCGAGTCCGTTCTTGTTCCAACGCCAAACCTTTTTAGCAGTTAAAATATCCGGCGTATCCATAATCAAAATTTCATTAGGCTGTTTACCGACGTCCGAATTTCTGAATACAACGTATCCGCCCGAGTTACCGCTTATTAAATTTGTTGCGTTTTCTACCGTTCTTTCCAAATATGTTTTGCTTAACGTTTCATCGAGTTGTTTTTCCTGATTGGCAATTGTTGACGCCAAAGTGGATTTACTTGAACCGAGTTCGATTTTGTTGTATTTATCAGTCAATACATCATATTCGGTTTTAATACAATCCGCTTTAGCACTTACGCCTAAATCCGGAAACTCAACGTGAACCGTATCGCAAAGATGTACTTCTTCGAGCATCGAGTATAATTCATACTCTTTCGTTTGCGCCAACTGTTCAAAGGAAATATCCAAAGATACGTCGGGAACTCCGATTTTATTATTCTTAATATAGTTCTTTGCGGCTTCGCGCAAGGTTTCTTCGCTTGGCTTTTCAGTCCATCTATCTGACAAATCAAGCGTTAAAATTCGAGTATAATTATAAGTTCCTTCCGCTTCTACGATTCTTTCGGGCAAAGACACCATTTCGGAGTTTTCAGCATACCAATAGGGATAAACGCCAGTATATA